>JAAYGA010000043.1 GCA_012727935.1 Pseudomonadaceae bacterium
AGCTATGTTCGCACCCCTGCCGAAACGCGCCATGTACGAGTTGATACAGGTGTACTTGAAGGCGATGAAGTCAGCATTTATTACGACCCCATGATTGCCAAGCTAATTGTTTGGGATACCAACCGAGAAGCAGCACTAAGCCGCATGGCACAAGCTTTAGGCGAATACCGCATTGCTGGCGTTAAAACCAATACCCGCTTTTTAAAGCGTTTAGCCGAAGCAGCACCTTTTCAAAACTTTGACGTTGATACCAGCTTTATTGAGCGCAACGAAGAGTTACTCTTCAGCAAAAAAGGCGGCAACTACAGCCTCAACTTGCTGGCATTGGCGGCACTCTATGCGCTACTTAAACTAAACCAAGAACGCCAAGCAGAAGCCAAGCATTCTAGCGACCCCTACTCCCCTTGGCATGGCTTTGGTGGCTGGCGAATGAACACCGACCCTAGCCTAAACCTACGTTTTGCCGTAGAAGGCCAAGAAGAGCCGATTGCTATTCGTGTTATTGCTAAAAGTAACAGCGCCAAACACTTCTGGACTGTTTTTGTGGGTGAACACAAATTGTTGGTGGAAGGCAGCCTAACCAAAGATCGCCTTGATGCCGTGGTTAATGGCCATCACCGCACCATTCATGTCGCCGACTTAAATAATGACCTAACCCTCTTCACCCAAGATGATCACTTCGCTTGCCAGTGGTTACGTCCTGAATTAGACAGCCACGAGTTTGAAGAAGCCACCGCTAGCCTAACCGCCCCTATGAACGGTTCAGTGGTTACCCTGCTAGTTGAAGCCGGTGCAGAAGTTAAAAAAGGTGATTCCTTAATCGTGATAGAAGCCATGAAAATGGAACACACCCTAAGCGCACCCGCCGACGGTAAAGTTGCAGAATTCTTCTACGCTGCCGGTGATTTGGTTTCACAAGGTGCAGAGCTGCTGAAGTTTGAAGCCAACGAAGAAGCCGAGGCATAAATTATGGCTTTTCCTACTAATGTTCGCCTAGTCGAAGTCGGTGCTAGAGATGGCCTTCAAAACGAAGCCAATCCCGTTAGCACCGCCATTAAGCTAGAACTGATCGACCGCTTAGGTGATGCCGGCCTTAGCTACATAGAAGCCGCCAGCTTTGTATCACCTAAATGGGTGCCACAAATGGGCGATGCACGTGAAGTAATCACTGGTATTCAACGTCGCTCAGGCATTACCTATGCAGCACTAACGCCCAACCTAAAAGGCTTAGAAAGTGCTTTAGAGTGTGGTGTTCAAGAAGTAGCGGTATTTGGTGCGGCATCAGAAAGCTTCACCCAAAAAAACATTAACTGCAGCATTGCTGAATCACTGGAACGCTTTGCACCCGTTATAGAACTGGCGCAAAAATCGAATATTCCAGTGAGAGGTTATGTTTCCACCGTGATGGGCTGCCCTTACGAAGGCGAAATCGCACCTAGCAAAGTCGCCGAAGTGAGTAAAATCTTGTTTGATATGGGCTGCTATGAAATCTCCCTTGGCGATACCGTAGGTGTAGGCACACCACTTAAAGCCAAGCGTATGTTAGAAGCAGTTAACCAGCACATTCCCATGAATA
>JAAYGA010000044.1 GCA_012727935.1 Pseudomonadaceae bacterium
GCCTTCTTGTTGCAGCGCATTAAAAGAATAAAATTGATTAAAGGGTTCGCCACGGCCGTAATCTTGTTGCCAAAGGCTGCTACTGCCATTGCTACCAGGAAAACTATAGGTTAATTCAACGCCTTGCTTTGTGCCTTTACCCCACATACTGCCTGCTAATAAGGCATCAATGCGTTTATCGTTAGTATAGTTATAATCAGAGTCATAACCTGAAGTAAACATTTGCTGTAAATCATAAGAAGAAACCATGTCGCCATTACCAGTAGGCGCTGGGTTGCTGACAACCGGTGGCGTTATATCTTCGGGTGGTGTGGTGTCTAAACCTAAGCCATTTTTTTCAGCCGCTGCTTTAACTGCCGCATCAAATTTTTTGTTATCGACCTGCAAGCCACCTTGAACACGGTCTGCTTGTGGTGTTGCTATAAAAGAAAATATTTTTGCAAGGCTGCCAAAGCTTGAAGCAAGAACAGGCTCATTGTTTTCGCCTAGTGTTAAATGGTTGGCTAAAATTTTAGAAAACACGCCAACCAATGCACTCACAGCTTTATCGCCTGCTAACTCTCTTATTAAACTTTCTGTAAACCTTTGTTTAACTAACATATATCAAACCTCCAGATTGTTAATAATTTAGTTTTTTTAAAGCTTATATTGAGTAAGTTTTTTACACTTTAGCAGATTTACTTACCTCTAATGTTGCACTTGGCCTTTTAATTCTTGCCCCCAGCTAGCCTCTAACCAAGGTAGTTCAACCGGCAAGTGCCACTCTGCCTCTTTAGCCTTACCAACCAACATTTGCAATAACTGGTGTAGATTATCTACACTAAGCTTTAAGGCAACAATAGAAATAAAACCTGTTGCCTGTTGCATTCCTTCTGGCATAGGTAAGCCATTAAAAGCCAATACTAACTGACTCTCTTGTAACTGAGTCGTTAAGCCTGTAACCAAAAACAAAGCATCATCTGGCTCTGTAACCACAGTTGTAGTATCTGCTTCAGGTTCATTATCTGCGGCGGCTTTTTGCTGCAAAGCTTGTTGATGGTTGATCTGCAAAACCTCTTGCCAAAAAGCAGCGGGGGTTTGCTTTAATTGGGTTAAGTCTGGCAAACGATTTAAAATTTGCTGTAATACTATAAATACCAAACGCCGTGTTAGTAATAAACCCAAAACACCTGCATCTGCGGTGCTTGCCGATAAAAGTAAACGGTCTTCAAAAACACTGTAGCCGATAGAAAACCGCTGGCACAATGGATAAGTGGCTTGTTCAGCCATAAAGAAACTCCTTAACTAATAATGATACAAAACTAGATAAAACTTGCTTTAAAAACCTGCCAAGTATAAAGCTAACGAGGTTAATTTTACTGCTTATTACTTGTACTGCTACTTAATCAAACTGTTCTGGCCTAATTCCAATAGACACTTCAATGAGAGACAATAGACCCAGTCTAGCTTGAGGTGAATGATGAATCAGAAGCGTAAATATAAAACCTACTCTAAAGCGTTCAAAGAAGAAGCCGTATCCTTAGTCAA
>JAAYGA010000380.1 GCA_012727935.1 Pseudomonadaceae bacterium
CCACGGTCCAGTCCAGTTCAGGAAAAGCCGTGCATTTGAGAACGTTAGAATCACTTATCTGTTCACTACCGCGACTTTCCAGTACCAGAACCTGGCGGCTGCCTTTCGCATCGCCTTTTTTACTCTCACTTTCAACTTTCAATTCCCAGCGATCACTTTGCAGGGACTGCCCATGACATTGAAAGTGACCACAACTCAGTCCAGCCAGTTGTTTACTGGTAACGTCTTCGAGCTTATGCCCGTCGACCTGCGGCCGCGATTCTGCAAATAGCAACCAGCTACTGCCTTCTGATTTGGCCTGCCATTGTTTAAGCCGAGATTCGTCCAATCCTTTAATCAAGGTGAAAGGCGTGTCTTGCCCGTCAATGGACAGCTTGCTGCTGGCCTTTACATGACCTTGCAGAGTCAGGCGAGCGTCAATCTGCTTCGTTACCTTGCATGGATGGCCGTCGATATAAACCGACTCAAGTTGGTCAAGCCGAACGGCTAATGGACGCAGTTCCAGCTGATAACCGCTCCATGAAACCGGACTGTCATCTAGTTCAAGTTCGGGTAAATACAACTGATGCTCCGAGGGGTTATATCCACCTTCAGGTATCTTCGTCTCTCGCCGACTTTTACCTTTACCTTGCTGAATCGGATCTTTTTCATCCGGATCAAAATCAGCATCAGGTAAATTGCCATCGACGGTGAGAATCTCATACCAGTCTGTCTTACCACCTATAATCTCAATCTCACTAACCGGCACTAACTGCCAGATACGTTTATCTGGATTAAGCTGGTAGCGCTTGTTGGCGACGGGTTTCCATTCACAACTGACTTCCTTGTTCTCCATCGCCCGAATGCTGTTGGTCAGATAATGTATAAAGGGCATGAGCACTTTCTGAGTTTGAGAGGCCAAATCTTGACCTTTAAACTCTTTGCCTTCCAAGGCAGTAAAAAAAGGGTTTTCCATGTTTCCAACTCAGTCAGATAAAGGGATTTTCGCCTTCCTGTTTCAGGCGGGGTTTATCTTTGGATAGTTTTTCCAGTGCTTCGGGCTCGGAGCTGCTGGCAGGGACTGCCCGGCCTTTTGCCCATTCACGGGTTTGGAGAATCATCTCCTGCATCGTTTGTGATAAAGGAGTTGTCTGTTTAATTGAACGGCTGATGTCTTCTTTTTTGAGCTGATGACCATCGTCAAAAGCTAGAAACATGGCTTCTTTAATGGCTTCTTCTAGCTCTGCACCGGTGAAACCCTGGCTTTCAGAGGCAAGCTGGTCGAGCTCTGTTTCGGTAAAGTCTTCCAACCGATTCCTGCGTTGTAGATGAATCGAGATGATTTCTTTTCGATCCTTATGTACCGGAAGATCAACAAAAAAGATTTCGTCGACCCGACCTTTTCTTAGCAGCTCTGGTGGCAATTGTGCAATATGGTTGGCGGTCGCGACCACAAACACCGGTTTCTCTTTTTCCTGCATCCAGGTCAGAAAAGTACCTAATACGCGGGATGTCGTACCGCCATCTGTGGCACCAGAACTTTGCATGCCTGACATGCCCTTTTCTATTTCATCAACCCAAAGAATGCTGGGTGAAAGAGCTTCAGCCAACTGTAATGCAGAGCGGATATTTTCTTCAGACTGCCCGACAATCCCCCCATAAATTTTTCCCATATCCAATCGGAGTAGCGGTAGTTGCCAAGCATTGGCAACGGCTTTGGCTGCAAGGCTCTTACCTGTACCAGGCAGGCCCAGCAGGAGTATGCCTCTGGGTGTTTCTAAACCAAAATTTCGGGCATCTTTGCTGAAAGCTTGGCGGCGACGATTTAACCATGACTTGAGGTTGTCCAGACCACCTATGTCGCTCAAAGTGGCTTTAGGATGAAAATACTCTAAGTGACCACTTTTACGGATTACCTGTTCTTTTTCTTTGACGATAAATGGAATCTCAGATTCGGTCAGGCGATTAAATTGGTAGGCAGCTTTGGAGAAGGCCAGTTGTGCTTCACTGGTGGATAGTCCCAGCGCGGACTCAAGCAGACTCGATGTAGGCTTGTAATCACGTTCGTTAATACCGTAGCGCTGCTGGGCCTGATCAAGAATTTTACGTAGATCACCTGTATCCGGAAGTGGCATTTCCAGAATCTGAGTATCCTTTTCCAGCTCAGGAGGCAGCAGTGATATCGGTTGTGACAGTACTACAGAGCAGCCGGATATATCCCGAGTGGCCACTGCAACAGCAAAGGCTCGCAGTCTGCCGATCAGTTTATGATTATCAGGCGTTAAAAAGGGATGGAAATCCTCAAGTAAAAGAATAAAGTCTTCCCGTTTCTCATTACGGCTGTGTTCTAGAAGCCATTCGAGAACCTCATGGGGCTCTTCACCTTCATCCTCATCTTTGTATTCGCCATTATGGAAGTGGCGGAGGCCAAATTCACTATTCCAGATATAAAGCTCACGTTCCAGATCAGCAGCTGCCCTGCTGCAGAAGGCCCTGATTCGTAGTGTTTCGTGACTAATGATCTGATTGATTGCTGCGGAAGATTGAATGTTGATCTTCAGTTTTTCGGTAAAATCCATATATTTCTTTAATCCCTGTTGGAGCCTAACATCCCATTTTTTGTCTAACTACAGCTTGTATAAGCTACCACAAAATAATTAGATTGCAATTTAGGTATTGGGCAAAATGTGGCGTAATATAAAGTGCTCGCCAGAACCACTTAACACA
>JAAYGA010000366.1 GCA_012727935.1 Pseudomonadaceae bacterium
CACCTAGGCAGGCACTAGAATTGCTTTACAGTCTTAAAAAACTAGCTGATCATTGAACGTTAAAACTATTAAAAAATGAGGAGGCTCCGGTGGCCTTTGTAGTAACTGAAAACTGTATTCGCTGTAAATATACCGACTGTGTTGAAGTTTGCCCAGTAGACTGCTTTTACGAAGGGCCTAACTTTTTGGTTATTAACCCAGATGAGTGCATCGACTGCGCCCTGTGTGAGCCAGAATGCCCTGCTGAAGCCATTTTTTCGGAAGATGAACTGCCTGCTAATATGCAAAATTACATCGAGTTAAATGCAGAGTTAGCTGAGATTTGGCCTAATATTGCCGAACAAATAGACCCACTGCCCGATGCGGCTGAGTGGGATGGTAAAACAGATAAGCTTAAGTATTTAGAGCGTTAACTACTTAATTGAGTGCTGCAATACAATAAAAAAAGGATATATCACTATGCAAGATTGTATTTTTTGTAAAATTGCTAAGCATGAATTGCCAGCAAAAATTCTTTACGAAGACGACCAAGTTATTGCTTTTAATGATATTGACCCAAAAGCACCAACCCATCTGCTAGTGATTCCCAAGCGCCATATAACCACCTTGAACGATTTAGAGGAAGGTGATGAGGCTTTGGTGGGTCGCTTGCAGGTAACCGCAGCAAAGTTAGCTAAAGAGCTAGGTTTTGCTGAAGCGGGTTACCGTGTTGTGATGAACTGTAATGAAGATGGTGGTCAAACAGTGTGGCATATTCATATGCACGTGCTGGCTGGCCGCAGTTTGACCTGGCCCCCAGGCTGATAAAAAAAGCCCTAAGCCATTGATAGTTTTTTAATACTTCGAGGAATACTAGAAACATGAATGATGCAATCAAGAAGGTGTTAGCACCTCACGCACCGAAAGATAAGGATGTAAAACACTTTCGTTTGGAATCTATTTTGCAACAAGCCAAGGATGCGCCGCCGGTTCCAACCGCTGTGGTACACCCGACCGATGTAAATAGTTTGCAAGGAGCCATAGAAGCAGCAGAAGCGACTATTATTATTCCAATTCTAGTAGGCCCTGAGAAAAAAATCCGTGCCACAGCAGAAGAAGCTGGCCTAGATTTAAGAGACTATAAAATAGTTAACACAGAACACAGCCACGAAGCTGCTAATGTGTCAGCTAGAATGGCGCAGTGTGGTGAAGTACACGCCCTAATGAAAGGTTCTTTAGGAACCTCTGAGCTATTAGGTGCCGTTGTTGCAAGAGAAAACGGTTTGCGTACCGAACGTCGCTTGTCACACATTTTTGTTATGGACGTACCTAGCTACCATAAAACACTGCTAATTACTGATGCGGCCATTAATATTTCGCCTAACCTAATGGATAAGCGTGATATTTTACAAAACGCCATTGATTGTGCGCATGCGCTAGGTATCGAAATACCTAAAGCTGCGGTTCTTTCAGCAGTTGAAAAAATTAAACCTAATATTCAATCAACACTGGATGCTGCAGCCCTGTGTAAAATGCTCGACCGTGGCCAAATTACCGGCGCAATTGTTGACGGCCCTTTAGCTTTTGATAACGCTATTTCTTTAGAAGCAGCCTTAGATAAAGGCATTAAATCTGCTGTGCCTGGGGATGTTGATATTCTTATGGCACCTGATTTAGAGTCGGGCAATATGTTTGCTA
>JAAYGA010000367.1 GCA_012727935.1 Pseudomonadaceae bacterium
ATGCTACATTAAATTACGCTTAAGGTCATGGTTTAGTAACCCAAACCAATGACTCCTCTAGTACGCTTAATTGCGATAAGAGCTGCCTAAAATCTTTTTGTGGCAAGCGTAGCTGTAACTGGCATTGGCCTTCTTCACTGTAATTTTCTTCTATTACTGCATTCAAATTAAATAACCCAGCACGCAAGCGCGCTTGCTCGGGTTCAAGTTGCAACACACCTTTCACTATTTTAATGGCTAGGCGTTCATTTATAGCTTGTAGTAGTAAATCACAACCCTCGCCAGTAACCGCTGACAGCCAAACCCTTTCTGGCAAGCCATCGGCATTACGATCAATGCGCGGTTTTTGCTCTAAGAGGTCGATCTTGTTGAAAACCATCAAAGTAGGTACATCCATCGCACCGACTTCTTCTAACACCGCTTCAACCTGAGCAATATTGTCATCCCGCTCATGACTAGCAGCATCGACTAGATGCAAAAGCAAAGTAGCTTCAGCGGCTTCTTGCAAGGTTGCTTGAAAAGCTTCAACTAGCTTATGCGGCAAATGACGAATAAAACCCACGGTATCAACGAGCACTGTGGTTCCTACGTCTTCTAACTCAATTCTGCGTAGCGTTGGGTCAAGCGTGGCAAAGAGTAGGTCTGCGGCATACACCTTGGCATCGGTTAAGCGGTTAAATAAAGTTGATTTACCGGCGTTGGTGTAACCGACTAAAGATACGGCTGGAATTTCTGCTTGTACCCTTGCACGACGGCTAGTTTCACGTTGTAAACGTACTTTTTTTAAGCGGCGCTGAATAGCAATGATACGTGCTCGAATTAAGCGGCGGTCGGTTTCTAACTGGGTTTCACCTGGCCCACGCAAGCCAATACCACCTTTTTGGCTTTGTAAGTAGGTTCTACCACGCACTAGGCGAGTGGTTAAAAACTCTAATTGAGCCAGCTCGACTTGCAGCTTACCTTCATAGGTTCGCGCTCGCTGAGCAAAAATATCGAGAATTAAACCCGTTCTGTCTAGTATTCGACAACCTAGCTCTTTTTCTAGGTTACGTTCTTGGGAGGGTTTTAAGCTGTGATTGAACAACACCAAATCGGCTTGGTGTTCTTCTATGGCGGCGCGAATTTCTTCAAGCTTACCTTCACCTACAAAAAAACGAGGATAGGGTGAGCTACGGCTACCACGAATTAAAGCTAGTGGCTCTGCACCGGCAGAACGTACTAGCTCAAGGAATTCATCTGAATCTTCTCGTTTAGATTCATCAGGGAAATCTATATGCACAAGGACGGCTGAGTTGCCGCCCTCTTCGCGTTCAAAAAACAATCAGTAACTCCTAACGCAAGCTTTAGGATTCATCTTCATCCGAACTAGGCAAGCGTACATTGCGTGAAGGAACAACAGTTGAAATGGCATGTTTATAAACCATTTGGCTTACGGTATTACGCAGCAAAATGACAAACTGATCAAAAGACTCAATTTGGCCTTGTAGCTTAATGCCGTTAACTAAAAAAATAGAGACAGGAACTCGCTCTTTGCGTAGCAAGTTTAAATAGGGGTCTTGTAAAGTTTGCCCTTTGGACATGGTGGTATCTCCCTTGAACATTAGAATTTTTTATGAAACTTTATTTATTGTTGGTTTTAATTTTTTACCTGCTGAAAACCAGCCAATTCGGTTGTATGCATTGCTCTAAACCAATTATAACCATCCCACTTAGCTTTTGTCCGTCATTTATGTTGCACCTGCAAAAGAAACTTATAGCAAACTAGGCTTTAATGCTAACAATCTATCATCAACGGCTTCATCAGCAACAAAAGCGACTGCTGCTTCTAGCACCCAAGCAAGCAGTTGTGGGTGATCACTTTGTAGCCAGTTAAGGTTCTGCCACGAGCGCATCCAAGTCAATTGTCGCTTAGCTAACTGCCGTGTTGCCGCTACACCTCTGGCTTTTAACTCGGTTAAATCAAAGTCACCGTCTAAATATTGCCAAACCTGACGATAACCCACCGCACGCATAGAGGCCAAATTTAAGCTTAAATCGTTTCGTAAGCGCAGAGCTTCGACCTCTTCAATTAAACCTTGTTCCAACATTAGCAAAAATCTTTGCTCTATGCGCTCATGCAAGCTACTTCGCTTAGCAGGCGTTAAACCTAGCTGTAATAAACGCCAAGCAAAGGGTTCTTGCTTTTGTTCTTGCCATAACTGCGTACGCGTTTTGCCTGTTTGCAAAAAAAGCTCTAAGGCTCTTAAAGTACGTTGTGGATCCGTCGGGGCTATTTTGGCTGCCGATTCAGGATCAATGGTCGCTAGCCGTTCATGCAAAGCAGGGCAACCAAGTTGCTGTAACTCGGTTTCTAACTGTTGGCGAATAACAGGGTTAGCTGAAGGCAAATTACTAGCGCCAGCTAATAGGCTTTGGTAATAAAGCGATGTGCCGCCGACTAATAGCGGCGTTTTCCCAGCCGCAGTTATTTCCTGCATGGCTTGTAACGCATCACGGCGAAAGTCACCAGCGGAATAACTGTCTGCCGGATCACGCACATTAATTAAACGGTGTGGCGCACGGGCTAGGGTTGCCGCATCGGGCTTGGCCGAGCCGATATCCATGCCTCGATAAACTTGCGCTGAATCGACGCTAATAATTTCGCAGTTCAGCTGTTCAACTAAAGCAATGGCTAGGTCGGTTTTGCCTGCTGCAGTGGGGCCTAGTAAAAAAATGGCCGGTGGGCGCTGGTCTTGCGTTTCAACTAACATCAACGTCCCCTTAAAAATAGCGTATCTAACTCTTGCATACTTAGCTGAAACCAAGTGGGGCGACCATGATTGCACTGATCGCTGCGCTGGGTTATTTCCATATCACGTAATAAAGCATTCATTTCAGGAATAGCAAGCTTTCGACCTGCTCGAACAGAAGCGTGACAGGCAATGCTGGCCAAGACGGCATAAATGGAATTTTCTAAGCTTGTTGCTGTGCCATAGCGTTTTAGTTCATCTAACAAGGTAAACACCAGCGCCGCGGCATTGGCTCCCTGCAAGAGCACCGGCATAGAACGAATAACCAGCTCTTGCGGGCCTAGTACATCCAGCTGCACCCCTAAATCATTCAATAATTCACTGTGCTGGCTAGCTAATTCAGCAGCCTCTTCATCAACACTCACCGCTTCTGGCACCAGTAAAGGCTGTGCGGCTAAGGGGCGTTGTAGCCAATCTTTTTTTAAGCGTTCGTAAGTAATGCGTTCATGGGCGGCATGCATATCTACCACCACCAACCCGTTAGCATTTTGCGCCAAAATATAAATGCCCTGCATTTGCGCCAACGCATAACCCAAAGGCGGCACTGTGGATGAAGGCGATGATGAAGGCGTTACTAAAGCATCACTGGCATTGGATGCCCCTAAAGCACCTTGACTAGAAGCACCTTGGCTAGAAGCAGCATCAGCATCTTCGGCTAATTGGCGGTAAAATTCTAAACTAGCACCAATGGCAGGCGAAGAAGCCCTAATAAAAGAACCTCTCGCAGAAGAGTCTTTCGCAGCAGAACCTCTCGCAGAAAAAGCAGATGGATAACCTACTGACTGCTCTGTTGCTGGCTGCCAATTTAAAGCCGTTTGTTCTCTTAACTGCCCCACCGGCTGATTGGTCTGGGTGGCAGATCGGTCTAAGGGTAGGTAACTATTTTGCGCTACCGCTACTTTAGGTTCTGAGTGTTTTTCAGCACCAATTAAAGCACCGGATAAACGCCTATGTAGGCTACTAAAAATAAAATCATGCACCCAACGGCCATCACGAAAACGCACCTCATGCTTGGTGGGGTGAACATTCACATCAACAATTTTAGGATCTACTTCTAAATAAAGTACAAAAACGGCATGACGACCAGCATAAAGCACATCTTGGTAGGCTTGGCGTATGGCATGAGCCACTAGCTTATCGCGCACCACTCGGCCATTTACAAAAAAATATTGGCGGTCAGCTTGGGCACGAGCATAAACCGGCAAACCCACCCAGCCGCGCAATTGAATACCTGTAGCAACCGCCTCAATGCTTAAAGATTGCTCGACAAATTCTTTACCTAGTAACTGTGCTACTCGCCGTTGCTGTAAGCGTTCATCTTCCGTATCAAAAGGAATAGCCGACAGTTGGTGAATTAACTTACCTTGGTGTTTAAGCGTAAAGCCAACGTCTTGACGTGACAGTGCCAACCGCCGAAACACTTCTTCTAAATGAGTAAGCTCGGTGCGTTCGGTGCGTAAAAACTTACGCCTTGCTGGAGTATTAAAAAACAAATCACGCACAATTAAACTAGTGCCGCGTGGGTGAGGCGCAGGCGTTACTTGCGATTGCATTTCGCGCCCTTCAGCCACCACACGCCAGCCTTTGCCTGAATCGTCTGTGCTAGTTACTAGCTCTAAACGTGAAACAGAGCTTATTGAAGCCAAGGCTTCACCCCGAAAACCTAGGCTTGCAACGCCTTCCAAATCATCCAAAGTAACAATTTTACTGGTGGCATGGCGTGCCAGCGCCAGCGGTAAGTTTTCAAGCCCTATGCCACTGCCGTTATCACGAATTTTCAATAACTTAACACCAGCATCTTCTAGTTCAATATCTATCTGGCTAGCACCAGCATCTAGGCAGTTTTCAACCAGTTCTTTTAAAACCGAAGCTGGCCGCTCAACCACTTCACCGGCAGCAATTTGGTTAGCTAAACGGGGGCTAAGCAGTTGAATAGGCTTTACTTCCAAACTTTTGAAGGTGTTTAAAATCATGTCGATGGAATCCTTAAGCTTTGCCCTACTTGGATAACATCATTGCTTAAGTTGTTCATTTTACGCAGCTCACTAATATCAACCCCTTTACGACGCGCAATGTCTGACAGAGTGTCGCCAGGGCGAATAATATAGCTTGAAGAGCCGGCAGCTTGCTGCTGAGACAGAAGCGTGTTGGGGGGTGGGTTTTCTAAAAAGTAATCTTTAACTGCCTTAGCTATCTGTTGGGCTAGCTTGCGCTGATAGGCTAAATCTCTTAGGCGTTTTTCTTCTTGTGGATTAGAAATAAAACCTGCTTCAATTAGCATCGAAGGCATATCAGGTGATTTAAGCACTAAAAAACCGGCCTGCTCAACATCGTTTTTATGCAAACGATTCACCTGCCCTAAGTTTTTTAATACCCTAGAACCCACTTTAAGGCTTTCAGAAAGCGTGGCAGTCATGGACAAATCGACCAGCACACCCGCAAGGGTTTCGTCTTTATCACCTAACGTTAATACACCTTCAACACCACCAATTAAATCGGCACGGTTTTCACTGTCGGCCAACCAACGGGCAGATTCAGAACTAGCACCCCGTTGCGAAAGCACATAAACCGATGAACCTTGTGGTTGTGGCAAGCGGTAAGCGTCGGCATGAATAGAAACAAATAAATCTGCCCTAGCTTGACGTGCCACACCCACGCGTTGCCGCAAGCCTATGTAATAATCGCCGGTACGGGTTAATACTGTTTTAAAAGCTGGGTCTCTTTCTATAATACGCGCCAGCTCTTTCGAAATTCCCCACACCACATTTTTTTCACGTGTGCCGGTTGGGCCAATTGCGCCTGGGTCTTCACCGCCATGCCCTGGGTCTATCGCTATAACAATTTGCCGCTGCTGTTTAGGCGGGTGAACAATTGCTTTTTTAATCGCCTGCTGTTTAACCGTTTGCGTCTGTTCTGTTACCTGTTCCGTTAGCACTAGATCAACCACTAAACGGTGGCCATATTGCTGATTAGGCTTTAACAAAAAACTGCGTGGGTGAATTTCTTGGGTTAAATCTAACACCACCCTTAAGCCTGTTTTATTACGCTCGGCAGAACGCAAACGGCTTACCGGCGTTGAGGTTAAATCAGCATTTTCTAGTGGTGCGTTCAGGCGCACATTACTAATATCTATCACTAAACGTTTAGGGTTTTCTAAGCTAAACACTCGGTGTTCAACCGGCCCAGACAAATCAAACACTAGCCGTGTATGGTCTGGTGCAGGCCAAATGCGTAGGTTATTAATGCTTGAACTAGCCTGCACTTGCAGTGAAAACACAGCAAGAATAATTAATAATAAAAAATGCCGTGCAAGGTTTAAATTTATCATTATCAACAAGGTACTCAGCTGTTGGCTAGCTGTTGTAAAGCTGCTTTGGCAGCAGGTGTGAAAGCTTCAATTACTAGCTTTCGGCCTGAACTTTGGTGGGTAAATGTAAGGTGCAAATCTGCTTTAGGTAAAAAACCCAAGCCTTGTTGTGGCCATTCAATTAAACACAGGGCGTTGTTATCGAAGTAATCTCTAACACCAATATATTCAAGTTCTTCTGGGTCTGCTAGGCGGTAAAGATCGAAATGATAAATGGGGCGGTCTTTTAATAAATAGGGTTCAACCAACGTATAAGTAGGGCTTTTTACGGCGCCTTTATGCCCCTGCCCTTGAATCCAGCCACGAGAAAAGGTTGTTTTTCCACACCCTAAATCACCTTCAAGGTAAACAATGCCTTCGATAAACAGCCGACCCAGTTGTGTACCTAATGCTGCCTGAGCCGTTTCATCAGCTAAATAAAATTCTGCTTTCATCTTGTTATCCTTTGTTTATCGGCAGCATATTATAGTTAAAAAAAGCTAACCTTGCTTTAATTGGTCTTTTTGCTTAGAAAACAACTCGTTAATCAATTATCTAATCAACCACCTAATCAGACAGCGGATTCGGATAACTTATGACATTTTTAAAAGCACCTTGGCGCAGCCTTTTGTGGCTTAGCTTTTTGTTAGTGCTATTGCTTTGGCCTATCCACCGTTTTGTAGAAAGCTATTACCTAGAGGGCCTTAACTTAAAAAATGAGCAAACCTTAGATTTATTCGTTGCTAACCTGCAAGGTACTTTGCAACGCTATGAAGTGTTGCCACAAATTTTAGGGCGCTTACCTAGTGTACAGCAAGCTTTGCTTAACCCTAACAACCCCAGCAGCCTAGAAACAGCCAATGCCCTACTGAAAAACATTCAGCAGCAAACCGGTGCCGATGTTATTTATTTAATGAACACAGAAGGATCAACCCTTGCGGCTTCTAACTGGGGCGAAGAACGCAGTTTTGTAGGTAATAATTTTGCTTTTCGACCCTATTTTAGCCATGCCTTAAAACACGGGCGTGGTGAGTTTTTTGGCCTAGGCAATATTTCTTTTAAACGGGGTTATTACTTTGGTAGTGCCGTTTACGCAAAAGATCAAGTCAAGGGAGTGATTGTTGTTAAGGTCGATTTAGACTTCACTGAAACACTTTGGGGGCAAACACCAGAGCAACTATTAGTGACCGATAAAAACGGCGTAGTTATTTTAACGTCTCAGCCTGACTGGCGCTTTAAAGCCACTCGTGAACTCAGCCCAGAAGAGCAGCTCAGCATTGCCGAACACCAGCCTTACACTTCAATTAACCCCAACATTATTACCATTCAGCCTAAAGATTGGTTAAAACTTAACCAGCTATTAGCTGATATAGGCTGGCAGGTCAATATTTTCACTCCAAGGCGTTTAATTAACGAACCTGTTAATACAGCTATGGCAGTAGTAACGGCTTCAATGCTGGCGGTGCTGCTTATTCTTGGTTTGCTTATGCAGCGTAAGCGCCATTATTTAGAACGCATTGCTATGGATACCCAAGCCAAACGCGAGCTTGAAGACAATGTACGCACTCGTACCCAAGATTTACAAACCCTAAATAGCCGTTTGAAGCAAGAAGTATTAGAACGAGAATCGGCTCAGCAAGAACTGGTTAGGGCGCAAGATGAACTGGTGCAAGCCGGCAAACTATCAGCTTTGGGTATTATGTCTGCTAGTATCAGCCATGAATTAAACCAGCCTTTAGCGGCCATACGCAGCTATACCGACAATGCTAAAATTTTGCTGAATCAACAACGATTAGAAGAAGCCACCAATAACCTTAGCTTAATTGGCTCACTCACCGAACGCATGGCCTCTATTATCGAACACCTACGCGCCTTTGCTCGAAGGGATCGCTACGCATCTGAACATGTGGCATTGCAACCGGCCATAGATGATACGCTAGCTTTAATAGCCAAACG
>JAAYGA010000368.1 GCA_012727935.1 Pseudomonadaceae bacterium
CCACGGTATAAAAACCAATCAACTGGTGCGCCATGGGAATGGATAACAGTGTCGAGGCAATGTCTTTCCAATGGTTCATGGGCTCGTTATTAAAATCGGCCCAATTGAATTGGTAATCTGGGTTAAATTTGCCATCTAGCCCAGGATTGGCAAAGTATTTGGCCTCATTAGGCTCCATAGCTACAAACACTTGGATCAGTGAAAATAGGCCACTAAAAATACCTTCTTTGGAATACTTTTCGATTTGGTTAACCGCTTGACTGACGGGTATGCCGCTGCGTTTAAGTTCAACATGTATGACCGGCATACCGTTAATTAGTAACAACACATCACCACGTCTGTCATTACGCAAGGGGCTGCCGCGTTCAAACTTCGGCTGTTGCACAATTTGGTAACGGCTTTGGCCTGCGGCAATCTCCTGTCGGTCATAGATTTTCAGGCTGACTTCTTTGCCTAAATGCAAACTATCGGCGGGGTTATCGCGCTTAATGGCTACCGTTTTGCCGTTAATTAACCCATTGAGTTTAAGCGGTGTTTTTAGCTCTTTGATCTGCTCAATAATCTGCTGCATTTCCGTTGCCGTCAGTGGCACGTCGTTTAAACGGTCTTGCTGGCGATTGTTTTCAAATAAAATAGCCGCCCAGTTTTGCAGCAAATCAGCTTCGGTTTTGTTTTTAAGTATCTCGCTCTCCCAGCCCTTGTGGGTAAGCACCTCGATAAAAGCCTGCTCAAACTGCGCTTCACTGGTAAAGGTCATACTTTATCGTCCGTAATATCTTGGGTTTTATACAAGGTGTAACCTTCGTAATAATAACTGGCGTCTATGCCTTTCATATAAATAGCACTGTTATCTATTTGATCGGTTAATGCCTGTTGGAGCAATACTTTTATTTCTACGTCTTTGATGGGGCTGCGTTCCATGGCCAGTAAATAATCGTCTTTGGCAACCAGGCTCCAATCCACGACCTGTTGTAGTTCTTGTTTTAAAATATGGTCTAGCCAAATACGGGTGCTGCGGCCATTACCTTCACGAAAAGGATGGGCGATATTCATCTCAACGTACTTTTCAATAATTTCATCAAAGCTAGATTGCGGCATGGTTTCAATATTTTTTAGCGCCACTTCCAAATACATCACAGGTGCAAAGCGAAAATTGCCTTTGGCAATATTCACCATACGCACCTTGCCCGCAAAACCATAAATCTCACTAAACAAAAAATAATGAATAGCGGCCAAGGTCTGAAAGCTGCCTGCGGTTTTATCGTCTAAAAAGCTGCTGGTAAATAATTTGTGTGCTTGAGCTTTACTGAGCTTTTCTTCCACTCTAGCCAGCTCCACCATGTCGGTAATGCCAAGCTTATTGTCTAACATCATCTGATGACTCCTGTTACACAAACATTTTGCTCAAGCAGGCTTGCTTGATGTTATTGAGTTTATTAATTTGTTGCTGGTGTTGATTGATCAACGCATCGAGTTTTTGGAAGTAGTTGCCGATGGCGGTTTGTTCTTCAAACGTAGGTGACATCAGAACCAAATTTTTAACAATGTCTCCAGACAAATTCCCCTGACCGCCTTGAAGATAGGTACTTACAATACTGCTCTTGCTTTTTCTTAGCCACTGTGACAAAAACTCTGGGCACATTCTTGCTATAGGTATAATCGCTAGAATAGCTTGGTTTATTGCACCGCAAAGCTTTGCTCTACCAACTTCACCACTTGTAGCACCATAAAGTGCATATAATACAGTTCCAACTTCAATCATTTTGGCTGAAGAATTTTTTAAACCAGATTCACTAATTGTTAGTTCTGTACTTGCTTTATTTATTTCGGCAGATCGAATAAAAGGAATATTACCCTTGTAATATTCTTCAACACCCACCAGCGGTGTTCCACCAGAGAAGCAAGTAACCACGTCTCCGAAACGTACCTCCTCCCACTCCCCACTAAACCCTTTAAAACGGATTTCTGGCATGGTTTCACCTTGTTTAGGGAACATCTTTTCCAGCATGGCTTTTTTAATTTTGCTGAGCTTGTTATGCTTTTGTTGGTGTTGGTTGATTAGGCTGTCGAGCTTTTGGAAGGTGTTGCCGATGGCGGTTTGTTCTTTATGTCCTGGCAAAAAAGTTTCTAACTCAGTAATTTTATTTACTGAAAGACCAGGTTGTGCTGATTGGCCAGAATATTGCCCTAGGTTCATTAACCCTAATTTATAGTAAAGAAAAAGTGTGTCGTTGTTTGCATTCCCTTGAACAGCGATTGCGTGCTCGGTAAAGAACGCTTTTCCATAAGAAAAATTCATATTTCCACAAAGAGCACCTTGTCTGCCTATAAGGGCATAGGCACCTTCATGGTTATACTCGGAAGTAAAACCTCGCAAACCATTTCCACCATAAACTGGGTAGGCACCTTCTTTTTTTATGTCCTCTGCTTTTATAAATTTACCACTGCGGAAATTTGAAGCTGCGTTAGCTAACTCTGTTTCTCCCCACTCCCCACTAAACCCCTTAAACCGAATCTCAGGCACATTTTTTTCTACGATCATCTTATTCGCCCTTCAACAAGCTAGTAAGCTCAGCTAAGCCTTGCATATCAAACTCATTGCCGGTGAGTTCACCCATCATGTCAGCTAGTTCTTGTTCGGTGGTTTTAATCTCATTCGCCACTTGCGAATAGGTCACCGCGTATTTATCGGCAAGGGCTTGTACTTGGCTGGTGAGCTGTGTGATCACGGCGCTTGGCATGGCGGCGAGTTCAAGGCTTAATGGAGTGATCCATTTTAGGTGCAGCAATTCATTGACTTGATCATCGGTTAAGCCTTCGATGGTGGTTTTGGTTTTTAAGTGCAGGGCGATTTGTGCGTCTTTTACCGCTTTTTTCAGGGCTTTATCTTCGTCGATGAGTTTGCTGGCACGAATGATCTTGGCCTTATAGCTTACTTCTGGCTCAGGGCTTTCTTCAGTAAATTTAACTTTATTGTCTTTTTGTTCTTTCAAGAAGGCTTTAGCCGCTTTGGCCACTTCCGCATTGGCAAAGCCGTCTTTGCTTTCTTTTACCGTGTCTTGTTCTTTGTCTTCTTCGCTTAGGGATTCGAGTATTTCCTCAAGCGTGCTGGCGATTTCGACAAGGCGGTTTTCTTGTTTTGCCAGTGCCGCTAGGTCATCGCTCAAGTAGGTTTGTTGTACTAAATCAAAGGGCATGATGTGGCCTTTCCAGCCGTCTTGTACTTCGGTGTCTTTGCCCTTAACCTTTTTAACCACGATATTGGGGTCAACTTGCTTAGTGGCGGCGAAGCCTTCGGTTTGCATCATTTCTAAATCGGCACTTATCACTTGCCATTGGTTGTTTAAAAACTGATAGGCCTGGTACTTGTCGATGAGGGCAACACTGCTTAAGCGTGTGAAAAGCTCGGTGCTTAATTCAGGCTCTTGCTGGTTACGGTTAACGGCTTGCCAGCCTTGAATAAGTGTATTGATTAAATAGTCATCAAAACCAGCAAAAGCTTGGTTATAAGCACTGATAAATTCGATGACTTGTGGATGCAGGGTAATGGTTGCATTAACGTCTTGTTTGGCAATGGCTAATTCACTGTAGGCGGCAGACTTGGCCACAAACAGAGCTTCATGCAATTGCGGGAAGGCTTGCCAATATTGGTGTAACTGCGCAATTTCGCTATTGGGGATGCCACCTAGCATAGTGAAAC
>JAAYGA010000369.1 GCA_012727935.1 Pseudomonadaceae bacterium
AAAAAACACGCTCAGAGCATCCTTGCCTACTTTGACCGCCCTGGCACTAGTAATGGGCCAACTGAAGCGATTAACGGCAGGCTGGAGCACTTACGAGGCATAGCACTGAGCTTTAGAAATTTAACTAACTACATAACAAGGTGCTTGTTAGAATCGGGTGGGTTTAAAAAGCAGCTACACCCTTAAATGCGAAGAGCCGGCTAGCTGTTGCTCTATCCAGTCAACTCTAAACCCAAGCACTTCATCTAGTAGGGTTCTTGCCGTTGCTCTAAACCCGTGGGGTGTCACCTCATCTTTTGAGTAGCCCATATCCCTTAGAGCAGTTCTAACGGCTGCATCGCTCATACAACGAGTTTTTCCACGAGCACTAGGGAAAACATAACGACCATTTCTGGTGAGCGATTCTAGGTTTTTAATTAGGCTGATTGCTTGGTCTGGTAAAGGCACGATATGTGCATTACGCATCTTCATTTTTTCGGCAGGTATTAACCATAACTTTTTATCAAAATCTAACTCTTCCCATTCCATTGCACGGATTTCACCAGGGCGCTGAAAGAGAATTGGACTTAATTGCATAGCAGTTTTAGTAACTGGCCTAGCGGTACTATTATCAATATCCATCAACAAGCGACCTAAACCAGAAGGATCAAGCATGGCCGCTCTATGTGTTACTAAAGGCTGCTTTAATGCGCCAATAAGTTCTCTAGCTGGATTTTGACTAGCTCTACCAGTTTGTATTGCGTAGGCAAAAACTTGAGCAGCAGTAGCACGGCACCGGTGCGCGGTATCAATTGTTCCAGTTGATTCAATATCGCGCAAAATGCCTAGCAATTCTGGTGCACTGATTGCTGCTATTTGACGGTTTTTTAGTTTTGCTAGGTGTTTAAATAACATGCGTTCAGCGCGCACTTTATGACCAGCTGACTTGTCTGACATGTAGTAATTTAGCCATTCATGGCTGATGGCTTCAAAAGTATTTTTAGCATCTTCGGAGTCACTTAACTGTTCAGCTTTTTTAGCATCACTTGGGTCTATGCCGTTTAGTAAAAGCTTATAGGCTTGCTCATGCAGTTGGCGAGCTTCACCAAGACTAACTTGAAGGTAAACACCTATGGAGAGGGTTTTTTGTTTATCAAAAAATCTGTAGTTGTATCGCCAGTATTTACTACCGTTTGGCCTAACTTCTAAATATAAGCCATAGCCATCTGAATACCGTTTAGTTTTATCTAAAGGTTTTATTTTACTCAAGCTAACAGCAGCGAGCTTACGTCTTGAGCTATCTAAAATGGTCATAGCGAGCCTTTTGTTGGTACAAGGTTTTCAGAAGTGGTTTCTGCCAACAAATATACCAACAAACTAATTAGATTGCATTGAGATAGTTTAGACGGGTTTGGACTGCTAGGAAGCAAAAAGCCCCATTCTATGGGGCTTTTTGTACCAGTTTAGATTAGCTTAGACTGGTTGATATTACTAATTGGTCGGAGTGATAGGATTCGAACCTACGACCCCTTGCACCCCATGCAAAAAAAAGGGTGTTTTAACCACTCTCATTCGACCTCTTTCCCTATCAAGATAACGTATGTAAGTCATTGATTTAAAATAAGTATCCTTCTTTGTGCGCTCCTTTCAGTATCACCTTGTATCACTAGGTTTTAATAGGGAAAATGTTGCACATGTATTGCACAAGTAATAAGGTGCAGTGGACTACTAAAAGCTAGTGTGTGGGGTGCAAAACAAATGTCAGGCAATAAAATTCCAGTTAATGGTGCCGAAAATTTTTGTCGAAAGATTAAGGCAAATGGTAAAACTCAATATTTTGGAGCTGGTAACGGTCTTCGATTACGAGTGACATCTAAAGGGTCAAAAAGCTGGATTTTTAATTACAACAGCAAGACTGTAGATGGTTATAAAACACGGTCATATACCATTGGGCCTTTTAAACAATCTGATACTGATATTGCTGCTTTTTCAGTTGCTGGTGCTATGAGAGAGTTGTTTCGTCTGAAAAGTATAGTAAATGCCGGTGGTGATCCATTATTCGATAAACAAGCCCTTATTCAGCAGCGTATCATCGAAGAAGCTGAAAAACTGACTGTCAACGAATTATATGACTTGTGGTTTGCGGCGGAGCCAGCTAATCGTAAAGATAAGGGTGCCGAAGTTGATCGCATGATGAAAAAAGATGTCTTGAGCGTCATAGGAAATCTTGATGCAAAAGTGATCGTGAAACCTCACATTCAAAAAATTATGCAGCCGGTTGAAAAGCGTGGTGCGCGTATAGCGGGTGTTGTATTCAGTTTACTTCGCCAGTTTTTTGGGTGGGCTGAAGACCGAGGGTATATAGAGAATGATCCAGTCGCCAAATTTAGGAAAAAAATTGGCTCATCAGGAAATGAGCGAGACAGAATTCTCTCTGAAGAAGAGCTAACAGAACTATTTGCCAAGCTACCTAAAGCTGGTTTATCCGAAGTTCTACAATTAGCAATACAGATCCAGCTCGGTACAGCATGCAGAGGTGGGGAGCTTCTTAAGGCTCGGTGGGAGCATGTAGACTTAGATGAGTCTACCTGGTTGATACCGGCTGAGCACAGTAAAAATGGAAAGCCGCACCTAGTTCACCTTAGTAAGTTTGCTCACTCCTTGTTAAACGAACTATTTGAAATAACAGGCGACTCCCTATACTTGTATCCAGCAGCACGCGGTACAGGGCATACCAATACTCAAACGATAACAAAGAGTGTTTCAGATCGGCAACGTGATGGAAAAGATATATTGAAGGGCCGCACTGTTCAGTTTGCTGACGCACTGATTCTACAAGGTGGCCAATGGCGACCCCATGATTTAAGGCGTACATCTGCAACATTAATGGCGGAGCTTGGGGTATTACCAGATGTTATCGAGCGCTGTCTAAATCATACAGAAGCAGTGAAGGTTCGGCGTATTTATCAACGACATGACTATATGGATGATCGTAAACGTGCATTTGAAATTTTGGGTCAGAAGCTAGCAGAAATAAGAGAAAATATAATCTGTGACTAAAAGCCGCCTTGCAGTCAGATTCTTTGCTTTATAGTTATAATGTCCAATAAAAACAATGAGGTATGTTTTTTTAACTGTTCAAGGTGAGTGAAATCGCAGATGGCTTCGTATAGTCAATAATAGGCATATAGATTAACAAATGCAGATTTTGGAGCCACCAATGCAAAAGTATTTGACAGTTAAAGATGTAGCAGAGCGTTTTGGGGTATCAACTCCAACCATTTGGCGCTGGTTGAAAGCTGGTCAGTTACCTAAGCCAGTAAAAATTTCGGCTGGCTGTACGCGTTGGAAAATGAGTGACCTGCTAAATTGGGAGGAGCAGCTTGAAGAAAAACAGTGTTAGCTGCTTTTTTATAGTTAAAGCAAGCTATGTTTAATGTTAAGCTAGTTTTTAGGTGTTATTATAAAGTATAGTTATAGTTAATCTCGAGTGAGTGGCTGCAATGTCTTTTATTGGGTTGATGCGTCCTGACGAGGTCGCACTTGAGCTGGGTTCACGCTTACAACAGCAAAGGTTAAAACAAAATCTGACTCAAGCTGATTTGGCTAAGCGTTTGGGGGTCTCTGTGCCCACTGTATCGGGTTTAGAAAATGGTAAAAACACCAGCTTAGAAACCTTTATTAAAGCTGTGTTTGCATTGGGTTTACAAGCTGAATTACAAGAATTATTTACTCAACGAACACTTACAATTGCTGAGCTGGAGCAGCTATCGGCTGCACCTAAACGCCAGCGCGCACGATCTCAAGTTAAACCTGTTCTTAAAGTGAGCAAACCTGTTCCTGATATAGCGCCTGCACCATCCCGTGCAAAATTATGGAATAAAAATCTCTTTAATACTAACGATGAGACTAGTGACTGATGGTTGCTAAGGTCAATGTATTTTATGAGGGCTGGGGTGAGCGCTGGCATTGGGGAACCTTGGCCATGGCCACAACCCAGAATTCACCTATTTTATTTGAATATACACCCGAAGCCCTTCGGCAAGGATTAGAGCTATCTGCGTTGCACTTGCCATTAAATTCACGCACCTACTCTGACTTTCCAAGCTTTAATGAGCGTTTGCCGGGTGTGCTGGCCGATGCGCTCCCTGATGGTTGGGGGCGTTTGCTGATGGATAGGCTATTTCGTAAGCGTGGTATTGAACCTAGCCAAGTTACGGTATTAGAGCGCTTAACTTATATCAGTGATACCGCGATGGGTGCTTTTTCTTTTCATCCTGAAGTTTCACTGACAGAAAAAAGTACACAAGACATTCCGCTGGATTTGCTGGCACGAGAAGCGCAAGCGGTGCTAGAGGGCGATGATTCGGAGTTACTCGCTCAACTCGTTGATATGGGTGGATCACCTCAAGGTGCGCGACCTAAGGCTTTGGTTTATCGCTGTGAAGAAAATCAACGTACTAGTACCGTAAAATTTGAAGGTACTGAACCCTGGTTGATTAAGTTTCCAGCTAAGTCAGAGCATTTTGAAGTGTGTGCAATTGAATATATTTATGCTGCTTGTGCGTTTCAGTGTGGTCTTGATGTACCGCAGGTTGAGTATTTTGATTTAGGCTCTGATTTGGCTGCTTTCGGTGCTAAACGTTTTGATCGACAAGGTGAGCTTCGTGTTCCCATGCAGTCCTTGGCTGGTTATTTAAATACTGATTTCCGTATTCCAAACTGTGATTACGATGCCTTTATTCGTGCCACTGGGCATATTACCCAAGGTGATATCTGCGCCGTAAAAGATGCCTTTGCACGTGCTTTATTTAATGTCATATTTAATAATCGTGATGATCATACTAAAAATTTTTCTTACGTATTAAATCAACAGCGAAAGTGGGTTTTAGCACCTGCCTATGATCTGACCTATAACGAAGGACCTAATGGCTATCATCAAATGAGTGTTATGGGAGAGGCACAGGTTATTCCAAGGGGCGCTATTTTGGCACTAGCAAAGGTCGCAGGTATTTCGGATACTGAAGTCGATAAAATGATTGATAAGTTCGCTACAGTCGCAAGCCAGTTTAGTGCGCTATGCACTGAATTCTTTCATCAAGAGATTCGCCCTGCGACATTAAAGCAGATTCAGCAGACGCTAAATAAAAATCTAATCGCCATTCATCAATAGCATTGTTTCACCTTCGGATAGAACTAAACCAATATTGCCGTACTTATACTGTTAGCTAGTGCCTGGATTCAGCTTTCCATGCCGTAATCACGATTAACAGAAGCAACACTTAAACGATAATTGCTATGCAGGAGTGTATTATGACGTTTCCTAGTTTTTTTGAAGCTGCACCGACAATTCTTATGCGTGACCCTTTAGCTCAGCTATTAGGTAGTGCTACCGATGGTGTAATTGAATACCATTATATGGATGTAGTTAAGTTGGCTGGACACTCTTGCCCAACAGTTGCTGGTGCTTTTCTTACTGCACGGGCTGCGTTAAAGGCGCTTTATCCTGATTCAACCCCAGAACGAGGTAATATAAGTGTGCAAATGCCAGCCCCTGAAACTCAAGGAACAACCGGCGTAGTAGCTCAGGTGTTAACACTAATTACTGGTGCAGCAACTCAGGGTGGTTTTAAGGGTATAGGTACGCGCTTTGGTCGTAATGGTTTACTTAGCTTTGCTTCAGAAGATACCAATAAGCTTGAAGTGCGTTTTGAGCGGCTAGATACCGGTGCTGCGGTTAAGGTGTTTTTTGATGCGCACCGTGTACCTGCTGATGCTACTCAGCCAGAACGTATGCAGGCAGTCATTCAAAATAGAGAAACGCCTGAACAGCAGTTAGAATTTGCACGTCTTTGGCAAGCGCGTGTAAAGCAGATTCTTTTAGAGCATGCAGATGACCCAGCACTGCTATCCCTCGTACAATGTTAGCTGGGTGTGAGCGCTTAGCCTAACTCAGTGTTAGAATCGGGTGGGGTTAAAAAGCAGCTACACCCTTAAATGCGACATTAATAGAAAACTGGAATTGAGCACTTATGCCGAAACCTAAAATCACCCCAAGTTCAACTCCTTCCCTTCCTTTTATGACTGGATTGGATTCTGATTTAAAACAACACTTGGTTAATGGTTTAAAGGAGCTTTGGACGCACCACTCAACAGCACTTGAGGGTAACACCTTAACTCTTCAAGAAACTCACTTCGTTCTTTCTGAAGGTTTGACTATTTCTGGCAAGAGTCTTGCCGATCATAACGAGGTCGTGGGGCATGCTAGAGCAATAGATTTGCTATTTGAAATGGTTAAGCCATCGCATGGCCCGATTACTCATTCCGATATTTTTCTATTGCATAAATCAGTTCAAACAGAATCCATTTTTGACATTATGAGTCCAGTAGGTGGGTGGAAGGTCGAGCCAAATGGGCGTTATGCTTACAATAAAGATAATCGAATGACGTTTCATTCCTACGCTCACCCTGACTATATTCCAAAGCTGATGGATGAGTGGTGTGAGGCCTTAAATGATGATGCACTGAATACTAATGCTGACCTGCCTAAGCTTCTTGATTACTATGCTTTTCTTCATGCTGGTTTTACCAGTGTGCATCCCTTTTTTGATGGCAATGGAAGAATGGGGCGACTTCTGTGTAATATTCCTCTTCTAAAAGCAGGTTTTCCACCGCTAGTTATCCGAAACGAAAGTCGGACGGATTATTTAAAAGCATTACAGGAATACAGCGAGGCCACACCTGTTCCCGATAAATTTACAGGGGTCTGGCCAGCAGGTGATGCTTACTTAGATAAATTAAAAGCCTGCTGTCACCATGAATACACCGAAACACTCGAATTAATGAATCAAATCCAATGCGAACAACAAAAACGCGATCATTGGCGTGAGGAAAATAAAACCAAGGGTGTGCTGGATGATCCTAGTTTTTAAGTTTCAGGGCAGCCCACGAGGCTGGCGTATTTTGAATTGATCTCTGCTTTAATGATAAAAGAGGGAAAGAAGCTAGGTGGGTGATAGATACCGCCCAACTGCTTGATGATATTGACCTTCAAGGCTTTCTACTTTATCCGTTAAAAGGTGAACAATCAGGTGTTTGGTCAAATTCAGTCAGTGGTACTGATGTATTACCTTTGAATTTCGGAGGCTACAGAGCATTCAAAAAGCTTACTCAACTTAGAGAAGCATATCCAAGCTTTTTAACCTGAGAATAAAAGCAACCACACTAGGCACCTTAATGCCGAATGACCTTCCGATTCGGAGTTGGAGGTGCCATGCTTCAGGAGGTTAGCCTTGCTCTAACGCTATCTAACGCTATCTAACGCTGAATCTCAGCTTCGATGGGCGCAATGCTTAGAATGATTTCTTCATAAACTTTGTTAATGTGCTCAGCAAACGCTTTGCCTTGCTCTATAACTTCTAGAAGGCTTGTCTTGGTCGGCTTATTAAGATTGAGTTTACCTAACGCTATCTGCATTACCGACACTTCCATTACAGTCAAGTTTTTAGCCACATGGTCTAGGTTTGATACCCAGTATTCTTGTTGGCGTTGATGTTGTGCTTTTTGTTTGTCTGTATGTACTTGACCACTAAGATTATCAACCAACTGCAACATTTCTCGACATTGCACCCTAGTTTCAGTTAAAGCCCGTATTGCCTCCATTAGCTGAGGTATTAATTGATTGTTGGCATAGGTCTTACTATTTACAGAAAGCGCTTTAATAATCAGTTTTGAAATAATCATAATCAGTTCTCGATAGTTCTGCCGACATTTAATTTAGAGCATAAAACCAAACTCAAAGAACCCCATCAAATCTGATAGCTCGCCTCTAGTCTGCTCAATGCCTTTAGCAGTGAATCGCCACTGGGCATTAATTATCTCAGCACGGCTTTTTTCTTCTGGCAAATCTTCGACAATTCGTATGCTGACCAATGCTTCTGTTATCGGCTCGTCAGGTTCTTCTCCATGGTCTTGATCCGATTGATAATTCACAGACGCATAGGTATTTTTACCCACTTTTTTACCTGATAGGTAGAGGTGTTGTGGCAAGTCTCTAAAACTTCTAATCACTCCAATCGGTTTCGTATCGTCATCATCCTCGTCAATAAACTGAAAATTCTCAACTAATGTGCTTAACGTTGCATAGTCCATATTCATAAGTCACCTCAAATAACCTTAAGAAAGCTTTGTTTCGTGCAAACAGTATAAGTACATAAATCAAATACCTGCAATAGCTGTGCTGTCGTCTGGTTTGTTGTCTGCCTAGCTCATACAAACTCCTTTCTAGTTACTGATAACTCTAGTACGCAGCTAAACAAATTTGTAAGTAACTTTTATAACAACTATTTAGGGATACTGGCACTTATTGAAAGGCATCTAACCAACCAACAGTAATTAAAGTTTAAACCACTAGTTAAACAAATTTGTAAGCCACTTTTTATAAATAGTAATTGCGATACTAGCAACCATTGAAAGGCAGCTAAGAGCTAGCCAGATAGAAACAACCCAAACAACACAAGCTGAGGTAACACTATGACCCACTACGAACTTGCCACACAAAACGATCTAATCGAAAACCCATCACCACGTTGCCCTTGCATGGTGGTACTCGATACTTCGTCCTCCATGAGCGGTGCGCCCATCACCCAGTTAAACGAGGGTATGCAAACGTTTTTACAAGCACTGAATGAAGATGAAGTTGCTGCTTGTAGCGTTGAAGTGGGTGTAATCACTGCCGGTAGTTCAGTACGTGAAGAGCTTCCATTTACCAGCGCCCTTAATATTGATGGCTGCAACAGCTTTTCAGCAGGCGGTATGACCCCACTAGGTGGCGCAGTTAATCTTGCACTGCAAAAGCTAGAAGAGCGCAAAGCCGAATACAAACGTGCCGGTGTGCCTTACTACCAGCCTTGGCTAGTCATTATTAGTGATGGCGAACCCAACGATAGCTGGCAAGCAGCGGCAGCCCAAGCCAAGCAGCTTTCTTCACAAAACAAGCTGGTATCGCTAGTTGTAGGTGTGGAAGGTGCGAACCTAGCAACCTTAGGTGAGTTTTCAAACCGCCCAGCCGTCATGCTTCAAGGCCTAAAGTTCAATGCGTTTTTTGAATGGCTGTCGGCAAGTATGAGCCGTGTTTCTCAATCGGCATCCACTACTGCCAAGGTTGATTTACCGCCCATGGATGGTTGGGCAAGCATCTAGTCAAGGATGACTAGTTAGGGAGGCCGTTATTCAGGGATGATTTCAAGGATGAAGGCTCAGGAAGAGCAGGTTGCACAGCCAAGGAAGGTTACCTTTTATTTAAAGTTATAACTAATAAAACTGGGTACAGTTCAAATTTGTCTGTCAGTTAAAGGCTAAGAATTCAATTTAAACTCTCGTTGTTCAATTCATTTTAAAGTTCATTGTGAGGTGCGCCATGCAGTTTAT
>JAAYGA010000370.1 GCA_012727935.1 Pseudomonadaceae bacterium
GTATCGATAGACTGCTTACCTAATAGAATAATCTGAGGCTGCTCTTCTTCAGCAACCTTAGCTAAAAGGAGGTGGACATGCAAATACGTTTGAACGGACAGCCTTATCATCTTACAAAACCTAGTCTTACCGAATCAGCCAGCATTGTTGATCTACTAACAGCATTAGATTTACTTGGTAAAAGACTGGCTGTTGAACTTAATGAAGAAATTATTCCTAAAAGCCGCCATGCAGCTACTTTTTTACAAGCGAATGACCAAGTAGAAATTGTACATGCCATTGGTGGTGGCTAAGTTTTAGCAGAAATTTTTTAGCCGCAAATTTTTAGTAAAACAGCGAGATTAGAGATGAACCCAGACACTTTTAAAATTGGTCAACGTGAATTTTCATCACGCCTTTTAGTTGGCACAGGCAAATACAAAAACCTACAGGAAACAGCAGCAGCCATTGAAACTTCAGGCGCTGAAATCGTTACCTTTGCAGTAAGGCGCACCAATATTGGCCAGAACCAAGGTGAACCTAATTTACTAGACGTTATTTCGCCAGAAAAATACACCCTGCTACCTAACACGGCTGGTTGTTATAACGCTAAAGATTCTGTGCGTACCTGTTTATTAGCGCGTGAATTATTAGATGGGCATAACCTAGTTAAGTTAGAAGTGCTGGGCGACCAAAAAACCCTCTACCCAAACATGCGTGAAACCCTGATTGCCGCCGAACAGCTAATGGCCGAAGGCTTTGAAGTGATGGTTTATTGCAATGACGACCCCATAGCCGCCAAAGAATTAGAAGAAATGGGTTGTGTGGCGATTATGCCGTTAGGTTCTTTAATTGGTTCAGGCTTGGGCATTCTTAACCCACACAATATTCGTTTAATTATGGAAGAAGCCAAAGTGCCGGTGCTGGTTGATGCAGGCGTAGGCACCGCTTCTGATGCCGCCTTTGCAATGGAAATGGGCTGTACTGGCGTATTAATGAACACTGCCATTGCCCATGCTAACAACCCAGTACTGATGGCCAGCGCCATGAAAAAAGCCATTCAAGCCGGTCGTGAAGCCTTTTTAGCTGGGCGCATGACTAAAAAAGCCTATGCCAGTGCCAGTTCGCCCTTAGAAGGACTAATTAAGTAATGAGCGACCTTAACGAAAACCCAGCAAGCACTAATTCAGCCATTAAGCCTTCAGAAAATAAGCATGACCGTGCCGACGATGCCATTCACGAAAAGCGCATTCGTAGTTTTGTATTGCGCCAAGGCCGCATGACAGGCTTGCAGCAACGGGGCATTAGCGAGTATTTGCCTAAACTTGGGCTAACCCTTGAAGACGGTGCTTTTGATGCCACTCAAGTTTTTGGCCGCAAAGCGCCTTTAGTGGTTGAGGTGGGCTTTGGCATGGGCGGCTCGTTACTCGAACAAGTGCAAGCCATGCCTGACCATAACTTTGTGGGCATTGAAGTTCACTTACCTGGGGTGGGTAAGTTGTTGGGCGAGGCCGGCGATTTGGGTGTGGACAACTTAAAGGTTTACCACGAAGATGCGGTTGAAGTGTTTAACCAGTGTATTCCTGATAATTCAATCGACTTATTCCAGCTATTTTTCCCCGACCCTTGGCATAAAAAAAAGCACCACAAGCGCCGCATAGTGCAGCCGCCTTTTGTGGAAGTAATTCGCAAAAAGCTAAAAATTGGTGGGCGTTTTCACTTAGCAACCGATTGGGAAGCCTACGCAGAACACATGCGTGATGTAATGAACAATGCCGCTGGTTATGAAAACACTGCGACCCAAGGTGATTTTGTGCCACGGCCTGAGTCTCGCCCTTTAACTAAGTTTGAATTGCGTGGCGAACGCTTAGGGCATGGCGTTTGGGATTTGATATATAGGCGAACTAACTAACTTTTAGCTAGTGGCTTAAATAAAATATTATAATAAATAATAATGAGGAAGTAATTGTGAAATTAAACTTTAAAAATAAGTTATTAATATCGACGTTAAGCCTATTGCTAATCACTTGCTTAGTTTTAGCTGCACTTGCCCTTTACCGCTTAATGACTGAAACACACACCACCTTGGATAGCCAAATATCCATGACCTTAGAACAGGCAAAGGGTGCCGCCAATAGTTGGAGTGATGCTAAATTTGCTGTTATAAACTCAGCCTCTAAAAACCTACCCACTAGTAACCTAGGCATAGATTCACCTCTAACCTTGGCAAAAGATTCTGGTGGTTTCGATCTTTTATATATAGGCACACCACAAAAAGAATTTCTACAATCTAACCCTGCCACAGTGCAACGAGCCGACTATGACCCAACCGCTCGCCCTTGGTATAAACAAGCTCAGCAGGCTAATAAGTTAATTATTACCCAACCCTACCCACGCTCTAGCACTGGCGAGCTAGTGGTTACTGTTGCTGCGCCCATGCAAAATGGGATGGGTGGCGTGGTTGCTGGCGATGTAACCCTTACCCAGCTTATAAAAACACTTTTGATGATGGAAACTCGCTGGACTTCACAACTTTGGTTAACCAATGAAAGTGGTCAGCTATTAGCCCACCCAGATTCAAATATGGTGAATAAAAAGTATTCTGAACTCTACTCTAATATAACTAAAGGTTTTCGTGGTTTAGATAAAGTTAACTACCTGAATCAAAACTGGTTTATTCGTGAAGTTGCTTTACCAGAACAAGGCTGGAAGTTAGTTTTATTAATTAACGAAAAAGATGCTTTAACGCCACTTTACAACCTAACCCTACAACTAATATTAAGCAGCCTATTCATTGTCGCAGTTGCTGCTTTTCTAATTTGGTTACTAGCCAACTACTTTAGCAACCCACTGGTTCGTGTTACTCAAGCTTTAAACCTATTAGCCGATGGTAAAATTCAGCAGCGCACCCAAATTACTTCAAACGATGAATTTGGCATGATGAGCCTTGCTTATAACCGTCTAATTGAAAAGCTACAATCAACCTTAGGCAAAACCAGCCGGTTAAGCGATGAATTACTTGCAAGTGTTGAATCAACAGAAGTTCACTCCAATGAAACGTTAAATGCAACTCAACAACAACGCGAAGCACTTTCGCAAATGTCTGAAGCAGTTAGCCAAATGTCGATTGCTACGGCTGAAATTGCTGAAAATGCTGAAAGAACTGCCAGTGCTTCAGAATCAGGAGTAGATTCTAGCCAGCAAGGAATGAAGCTAATGCAAAGCAGCCATAATTCCATCTCTAAGCTTTCAACACTAGTACACAGCAACGCCATTAAGTTGGATGAACTAGCTTTAACCGTTGAAGGCATTCGTAAAATTTTGCGTAACATTAATGACATTGCCGAACAAACCAACCTGCTAGCTTTAAATGCTGCCATTGAAGCGGCACGGGCAGGCGAGCATGGCCGTGGCTTTGCAGTAGTGGCCGATGAAGTGCGCTCTTTATCGCATAATACCCAAAATGCAACACAAGAAATTCAATCGTTAATTCAACAGCTTGAAACAGCAACTCAAGATACGATTAAAGAAATGCGCTTAAGTGAACAAACGGCCAAAGAAAGCACCGACCAAGCCAGCCTTGCTTATGAACAAATTCAAGCCATTACCCAAGCCAACACAACCATTAATGATATGACGCTACAAACCGCCAGCGCAGTGGAAGAGCAGCACATGATGTCGAATGAAATTCACGACAACACCAGTAAAATCCATGAAATTTCATTGGTGCTTGCTGAAGCGGCTGAAGGCAACCATTCTGAATCACTCAAACTAAAGGAAGAAATTTTATCGCTTAAAGCGCATTTAGCAGCTTCTTTTGAAATGGGTAAACTAGCCTAAATATTGTTTTTCTAGCTGCCTTGCCGGTGGCTAAGGGTTTGTAAGCTAGGTTATAATCCTCTCCAATTAGGCGAGCTTGGTTTCGCCTATCTCCTTGCACTGAGGGGCGCTGCAGCAGCATTTTCTGTCAGGCTCAGTTCAGGAACTAAAGACTAACGGCGCCCGTTAAAACGATGCGATAGCTAACATTTGGCTATTTATTCTGCTAAACGGAGTGTTATATGTCTGAATTTACTGATTACAAAGTAGCCGATATCAGCCTAGCTGATTGGGGCCGTAAAGAACTGCGTATTGCTGAAAGCGAAATGCCTGCACTAATGACCATTCGTGCTAAATACCGCGAACAGCAGCCCCTTAAAGGTGCGCGCATTGTTGGCTGTATTCACATGACCATTCAAACCGGCGTATTGATTGAAACCCTAATTGATTTAGGCGCTGAAGTTCGCTGGTCTTCTTGTAATATCTTCTCTACCCAAGATCACGCTGCGGCGGCCATTGCAGCAGCTGGCATTCCTGTTTTTGCTTGGAAAGGCGAAACCGAAGAAGAGTACCTCTGGTGCATTAAGCAAACCATTGAAGGCAAAAATGGTTGGGAACCCAACATGGTGCTAGACGATGGCGGCGACTTAACCGCGATTCTGCACGATGATTACCCCCAGCTAATAGATGCCATTCACGGTGTTTCTGAAGAAACCACCACTGGCGTGCACCGTTTAATTGAAATGATGCAGAAAGGCACTTTGAAGATTCCTGCTATCAACGTAAACGATGCGGTTACCAAATCTAAGAACGACAACAAGTACGGCTGCCGCCATAGCTTAAACGATGCGATTAAGCGTGCGACTGACCACCTGCTTTCGGGTAAGCAAGCTTTGGTGATTGGTTATGGTGACGTAGGTAAAGGTTCTGCGCTTTCTTTAAGGCAAGAAGGCATGATTGTTAAAGTCACTGAAGTGGATCCTATCTGTGCGATGCAGGCTTGCATGGACGGTTACGAAGTAGTTTCTCCTTATTTGAACGGCGTTAATACCGGTAAAGATGAGGGTGTGGATAAGTTATTGCTAGGCAAAATTGACCTATTAGTTACCACCACAGGTAACGTGAATGTGTGTGATGCGCCTATGATGAAAGCGCTTAAAAATGGTGCTATCGTCTGCAACATTGGTCACTTCGACAATGAAATTGATACGGCTTACACACGTAAGAACTGGGCTTGGCAGGAAATTAAGCCACAGGTTCATAAAATTTTCCGTGACGGCAAGCCAGGTCAGTTTGATGAAGCCAGCAACGATTACTTAATTCTGCTTTCTGAAGGCCGCTTAGTGAACCTAGGTAATGCAACAGGTCACCCTAGCCGTATTATGGATGGTTCTTTTGCTAACCAAGTACTAGCGCAAATTCATTTGTTTGAAGAAGGTTTTGCTAACCTAGCAGCAGACCAGAAAGCTAGCAATATAACTGTTGAAGTGTTGCCTAAGCAGTTAGATGAAGAAGTGGCTCAGTATATGGTGCAAGGTTTTGGTGGCGTGATTACCAAACTAACCGACGACCAAGCCAAGTACTTAGGTGTGCCGCAAGCTGGCCCATTTAAGCCAGAGACTTATCGTTACTAGTGAGTATTGCTAGCTAACAGTAGAAGCCCAGTTTAACTGGGCTTTTTTTGGTTTTGAGTTTTGGAGGGAATTAATTTGGATCTGACACTAATTTCCAGCTAAGGGCTAGTGCTTGCTTCCTAAGCGCAGCTCGGCAACATAGGCTACCGACACACCAAATACTTCAGCTATTTGGGTGTCATTGAGTATACCTTGCACTATCAACTGACGAATCGAATGACACTGCTTTTCTGCTGCTCGGGCTTCTGCTTCTTGCCTTTCTTGGGCAAAGCGTTCTTCTGCTTCTTTATAAGCTTCTTCAAAGCCTTCTTTATAAGATAAAATCTCAAACGTATTCATCGCTGGCATTTTCTTTTCCTCTTGAATCGCATCAACCGCACTTTTAAGCTCAACTCTTAGATCAAGCGGTAGGTTAATCATCCAATCTATTATATTAAATAACTCTCTTATTTTGTCTTCAGTATAACCACGCTCAAACAAACTACGGGTTAAAGCAATTTGAAATAAAAGGAGTTCTTTGTCTTTACCTGCACTTTTAAGTCGTTTAGTTTTAATTTGCGCCATCACCACTAAGGCAAAAACATTGTCGCTTTCTTTAAGATTAGCCCATTCTTGCTCAGTTTCATAATCAAGCAATTTAGCTGTGGGGTAGGTGAAGTGCGTAGTGGTCAGGGTACCTTGTGCTTCGCCACCAAGGGTTAGGCTGTTAGGGCGAAAATGTTCATTTAAGTCGGTAAAAACAGCTAAGTTTTCAAGGTTCACTCGATAGCGAATATGCAGTAAGCAAGAGTAGGTAAACATACGTTCAGCAAAGTCAGCCTGTGGGTCGCCTTGAATTTCTACATGGATTAACAACCACTTTTTACCACTGTTTTTATAATACACTCTAACCAGCTTATCAGCATAGCGGCGGCCTGTGGCGGCGTTTCGGGTTATATTTTCCAGTTCATTGTTCATAAACTGATAACCCTTAGTCCAATCCACTCGATTATGCACTTCTGGAAACAGCAGGGCTAAAAAGTCTTTAAAATACCTTTCAAGCGATGTTTTCCATGCACCATCATAATCAGGGCGGTTAAACTTGTTTAGTTTTTCGGGGGTGTTGGCTGCTGTGTTACCGTCTGGAGTGTTGTCTGGCTGGCTCATGCAAGCTCCTTTCTAATTATTGCTAATTTTAGCGCGCAGGCAAAAGTTGATTTTAATTCAGATCTGCCTCCCCATTAAAAAAGACAAGGTGCTGTAAAAACAATGCGTTCTTCAGTGTAGGGGTGGGTAATTTCTAATTCCTGCGCATGAAGTAATAAACGCGGGCTTGCTGCTAACGCTTCACCTTCTGCATAAAATTTATCGCCTAAAATTGGAAAGCCTAAGGCTAATAAATGCACTCTTAACTGATGCGAACGACCAGTTAACGGATACAGCTCTATGCGGCTAGTCTTACCATCACTCGACAAAACTTTATAACGTGTAATAGAAGGCTTACCCCTTTCAAAGCAAACCTTTTGCATGGGGCGATTAGGCCAATCACAAATCAGCGGCAAATCAATTTCCCCTTCTGCTTCTGCCGGACAACCCCACACCTGTGCAATATAAACCTTTCTAGTTTGACGGTTTTGAAATTGCATTTTAACAGCACGTTCTGCACTTTTACGCAGGGCAATGGCCAAAACACCCGATGTGGCTAAATCTAAGCGGTGCACTAATTCAGCATAGGGTGATATTTCTTTGGCGCGTGATTCAACGCTGTCATACAAATCTTCACCACGACCGGGGTTAGAAAGTAACCCTGCTGGCTTATTCACCACAAGCAAGTCTTTATCTTGGTACAGAATATCTAGCCAAGGGTCGGTTGGCGGGTTGTAATCTATGGGTGGTAATACTTTAATCATGCAATACCTAGGTCATTGTAAGCGTGTATTGGTGGGTGAATTTTGTTTTTGTACTTGCTGAACCAAGACCCAAGGGGCAACCACTAGCGCCCAAAGTTCGGTATTTTTTTGATGCCAAGCCTGAGCATCTTCATCTGCGACAGTGCCAACCGCACCGGAATCTAGCCATTGCTGAAACTGAGTTCGATTGTCTTGGGTAAGCTGCAAGCCAACTTCGGCTAAATCAAGTGCTGTGCTTACTTGCACCACACAACCACGAGCATGGTGTATTTCAAGTTCACGCCAGCCAATTAAAGCCGTTTCTAGGGCTAGCTTACTGCGTAATAAATCGGGTTGGCGTACATCTGGGTGCTCATCTTGCATTTTATTTTTAACCTTAGTGTTTTTGCGTGTAGTATTAAATTAGCTATTCAGCAGAAATAGTATTCTAGTAGATTACTTAATAGGACGCTAAGTCTGTAGCTTAATAATAAACTAACCTATTTTTATGGAACTTTATGGAGTTATGTATTCATGAAAGGCACATCTGTCGATCAAGGTAAACGTGGTTTTATTAAATCTGCAGCAATTGGTGCTGGCGCAGTTGCAGCTGCTAGTGTTGCAATTCCGGCAATAGCCCAAAAAAAATATAACTGGCGCATGGTTACTACCTGGCCACGTAATTTCCCTGGCTTGGGTGTGGGCGCTCAGCGTTTAGCAGACCGTATTAACACCATGTCTAATGGTCGCTTAACTATTCGTGTCTATTCTGCTGGCGAGCTAGTGCCTGCGCTCCAGTCATTTGATGCGGTTATTGAAGGCTCGGCTGAAATGTGTCACAGCGCGGCCTACTACTGGCAGAATAAAACTGAAGCCAGTGCTTTTTTCACCGGTGTTCCCTATGGTATGACTTCCCGCGAGCTGACCGCTTGGATGCGCTATATGGGCGGTCAGGAAATTTGGGATAAGGTTTACGATCAGTTTGGCGTTAAAGGCTTTATGTCGGGTGACACAGGCACGCAAGCCGGTGGCTGGTTCCGTAAAGAAGTTCACAGCATTGAAGACATTAAAGGCTTAAAATTCCGCACACCGGGTTTATCAGGCCGTGTTTGGCAGCAAATTGGTGCTAACGTTGTAAACCTGCCAGCCGGTGAAATTTACCAAGCACTACAAACCGGCGCTTTAGATGCTGCTGAGTTTGTTGGGCCGTTTAATGACTTAGCTTTAGGTTTTCACCAAATTTGTAAAGAATATTACATGCCTAGTTTTACTGAACCAGGCCTTGCTACCGAGCTAGTGGTTAACAAATCTGAATTTGCTAAACTGCCTAAAGATTTACAGCAAATTGTTGAAGTGGCTTGTCAGGCAGAATATGACCAAGTGGCTTCAGATTTTTATGCTAACGACCCCATTGCGCTTAAGCAGCTGGTTGAAAAACACGGTGTAAATATTCGTTCTTTCCCCGACGATATCCTAGAAGCTGGCGCTAAAGCCGCTATGGGTATTATGACCGAGCTACGTGAACACAAAGACCCATTAACCCGTGAAACCGCAGAAAGCTTTATTAACAGCTTAACTATTTTGCGTACACGCACAGAACAAGTAGACCAACGCTTTGGTTTGGCGCGTGAGAAGCACTTTGTTTATAAATAAACTTTAAAAAGTTTAACTGATTAATAAAAAAGCGCGTCAATTCTATGAGCTGACGCGCTTTTTTATTGCTAGTTTTTAACCTAGCTAATTACCGTAAAGCTTATTAGGCAGCCAAGTCACTATTTCTGGAAAAATAATTAAAGTTCCTAAAGCCACTAGCTGAATGGCCACAAAAGGTAGAACCCCTTCATAAATCATGCGTGTTGAAACGTGCGAGGGAGCCACACCCCTTAAGTAAAAAAGTGCAAAACCAAAGGGTGGAGTTAGGAAGCTGGTTTGTAAATTAATTGCCACCATAACGCCTAGCCAAACAGGATCAACATCCATCATTAACAAAATGGGTGCAGTAATGGGCAAGACAATAAAGATAATTTCAAAGGTATCTAAAATAAAGCCCAGCAAAAACATCAGCAGCATAACAAACAGAATTGCGCCCAAAGTGCCACCGGGTAAATTGCCCAAAAAGCTAGCAACTAATTCATCGCCACCCAACATACGAAACACCAATGAAAAAACTGAAGCACCCAACAGAATTACAAAAACCATAGTGGTGGTATTGGCCGTAGCCGCCATGCATTCGCGCAAGCTAGTTAATGTAAGCTTACGTTTTATAGCCGCTAAAACCATAGCGCCCACCGCACCCACCGCAGCCGATTCTGTTGGTGTAGCAATTCCCGCTAAAATAGAACCTAAAACAGCCATAATAAGTACCAAAGGAGGCACTAGACTGGTTAACACATCACGCCCTAAATTGGCTTTTTCTTCTGCGGTAACTTCTAAAGCAGGGCAGCTTTGGGGGTCTTTGATGGATTTAAAAACCATCCATAGCATATAAAAACTAACCAACATTAAACCGGGCATAAAAGCACCGGCAAACAAGTCGCCGACTGAAACAGCCGAGGGTGCAAAGTTGCCTTTAGTCATTTGCACTTGGGCATTAATACCCGACAGCATATCGCCCATAAAAATAAGCACAGTTGAAGGAGGAATAATTTGCCCTAGGGTTCCTGAAGCACAAATAACGCCCGTTGCTAAACGCGGATCATAACCAGCACGCAGCATGGCAGGCAAAGACAACAAGCCCATAGTCACTACAGTTGCGCCAATAATGCCGGTGGAAGCCGCGAGTAAAGCACCAACAACAATAACCGATAAACCCAAGCCGCCACGTAGCGTGCCAAACATTCGCCCCATAGTAATTAATAGTTTTTCTGCTATGCCTGAGCGTTCTAGCATCATGCCCATAAAAATAAATAAAGGCACAGCAACTAACACTTCATTTAACATCACCCCAATGTAACGGGAAGCTAGGCTATTAAAATTGGAAGGATCAAAAGCACCCGCTAACCAACCTATTCCAGCAAAAAAAAGTGATACGCCAGCCAAAGAGAAAGCAACCGGATAGCCCAGCATTAATACGCCAATAATGCCAAAAAACATAACAACGGATAGCACTTCACCAATTAATATCGGGTCCATAACTAGCGATTCTCCCGATAACGGTATTCTTTAGGCAGCAAATCTTGCTTATTAGATAACACTAAAACACCCCGTAAAAACATAGCTAAGCCTTGCAGGGCAATCACCAAAGCAAAGACTAAAATAAAGCTTTTAATAACGTATAACCCTGGCATACCACCATAATTAGACGAGCCTTCTAGCCATTTCCAAGAGCGCATAACATAGGGCAGGCTCCAATAAACTAAAATGGTTACAAAAGGGGCAATAAAAAACAGGCTGCCAAACATATCAACCCAAGCTTTATGACGTAAACTAGCGGGGCGATAAAAAATATCGACTCTAACGTGCGAATTATTAAACAAGGCATAGCCAGCCAGCCCCATAAACATCATGGCGTTAAGCCAAACGTATAAGTCTTGCATCCAAACTGCGCCCGTTGAAAAAACGTAGCGCAAGACTACAACTGAAAAACAAACCAGCACTACACCTAAGGTGAACCAAGAAAAGATTTGCCCTAGAAGAATATTAAACCGACTAATTAATCGAACAATCAGAGCTATAGCCTGCACTTTGCAGTCCTCTCTCTAGGTGGTTAAGTTAAATTAGATGACAAGAATACATGATATTCTAACCCAAAACACATAAACACCTAGATCAACTTAGCCTTAACTTTACTAATTTTATCTGATGGATTTCTTATGCTTAGCCAAGCCAATTTAAAAAAAACAGAGGTATTTGCCTACCTTTTATTAATTTTAACCACTTTATTTTGGGGCGGTAACTTTGTTGTTGCCCGTGCGGTACATGCAGAAATCCCTCCTTTAGCCTTAGCTTGGTGGCGCTGGCTGCTAGCCTTAATTATTATCCTTCCCTTTGCAGGCCAACAGCTTTGGCAGGCTTGGCCCATTATTAAAGCCCAGTGGATTAAACTAACCCTTATGGCGTTATTTGGAGTAACTGGCTTTAATACACTGGTCTATATGGGCTTACAAACCCTACCGGCCAGCAATGGTATTTTGCTTCTTTCCGCTTGCCCACTGTTTATTCTTGTTTTTTCTTGGTGGTTTTTTGGTGACCCAATTAACAGCAAACAAATTACGGGGCTAGTTATATCCTTAGCAGGCATTAGTGTGTTGGTTAGTAAAGGCGAGCCATCACAGTTATTCCACCTATTAGGTGGTGGCAAGGGTAATCTTTGGGTGCTTGCTGCTGTACTTAGTTGGGCTATTTATTCCGTTATGCTCCGCCTGCGTCCTGCAGGTTTAAGTGGCCTAACTTTTTTTACTTTAACGGTTATTTTAGGTTGGCTACAACTTACTCCCTTTTATTTATATGAACTACTTATTCAAGAACGCAGCTTTGTTTTTAATTCAACTAGCTTATTAAGTATTGGCTATATTGGCTTATTTGCTTCAATAGGTGCCTTTCTTTTTTGGAACCGTGGAGTGGAAATATTAACAGCCAGCCGTGCAGGTTACTTTATTCACTTAATTCCAGTTTGGGGTCTAATTTTGGCCAGTGTGTTTTTATCAGAACAACTAGAAACTTTTCACTGGGTGGGAATGCTACTAATCTTTAGTGGCATTATTCTAGCTACATTTATAAAAAGCACTAAACCAAAATAAAAAGCACTGAACTACTAACTAGGTGAACACTTTTCACCTAGCCTGCTAATAAGTTTCAACTAACCGCTATTTTATTCATCTTAACTAGCAGGTAAGATAAATCCCATTAATATTA
>JAAYGA010000371.1 GCA_012727935.1 Pseudomonadaceae bacterium
AGTATATAAGCTACTATAATTATGAACGCATTAAATTAAAGCTAAAAGGACTGAGTCCGATAAACTATCGAACCCAGTTCTTGGTTGCCTAGCTAACTAACCTGTCCAATAAATGGGGGTCAGTTCACTTTAGATGCTTGGGGGCTTTTTATTGTCTTTAATCTACGGCTGGGCGAGGTATGGCTGATATTTCAACTAGCTGCTTTTCAACCCAAGCTTCAGCTTCTGCAATCACTTCATCGGCTCTGCGCCCAAGTGTGGGAATGGGTTTGCCAATACGCATAGATAAAGTACCCGACATTTTAACCCAGTTTTTAGGATCCCAATGTTCGCCTGCATTGTGTGCTACAGGTACTAGGGGTACGCCTGCTTTACAGGCGATCATGGCTGCACTTTTACTAAAAGGTTTGCGCTGACCTGGGGCAACCCGTGTACCTTCTGGGAAAATAAGCACCGACAAACCTTCTTCAAGGCGTTCGCCCCCCACTTTTAAAACTTTACGAAGCATTTTAGCTGGCTGGCTTCGGTCAAGTGGTATGGGTTTGATTAACCTTAATCCCCAACCAAAAATAGGAATATTCAGTAATTCTTGTTTAAGCACTGTGCATAAAGGGGGTTTAAGTGTGTGTAAAATAATGGTTTCCCACTCACTTTGGTGGTTGGCTACCATTACGTGGCTAGTGGCTGGTAAGTTTTCTAGCCCTTCAAAGCGGTATTCAATGCCGCAGGTAATTTTTAACCAGAAAAGGACGAAGCGGTTATAAAGGTTCAACAGTGTAAAGCGTTGTCGTAAAGGAAAAGGAATGGATAAAAGTGCCATAGGAGCACCAATGATTAATAAAGCTGAAAAGTAACCAAAATAAAACACTAGGCTGCCAACAGGGCGAGGTTTACGTGGTTTTGGCTGACTCATTTCAGCTGCTCCAGCAGTTCAGGTAATTTTTCTCGCCATGCGCGAGGGTGAATTCCAAATGTTTCAAGCAGGTGTTTGGTGGAAATTGTAAGGTTATTAGTTAAAGAAATACCTTGAGCAGAGCCTATATTAATTTTAAGTAGGCGCTCTAAGGTAATAAATAGATCGCTTTGGCTAACCGGTTCGCTACCGGCATAATGATAGATTCCTGTAGCTTTTGCACCTGCATCTACTTGTAAAATAATACTAAGTAAAATACGAGCTAAGTCATCTAGCGGTTGTAAGCCACGGTAGTTCAGCTGTTCAGGCGGCTCTTTGGCTTGGCAACGTGCTACTAGCTGTGCTAACCCACCTTCAGGTGCAGCACTTAGGCTGGGCGGTAGGCGTAATGTAATGGATTGGGGTAGCTTAGCGATTATTTTCTCTAGCCTAAGCAGGCTGGTTGCTAAGGGTGAAGTGTTTTCTGGTGAATCTAGTTCATTAACGGCTTGTTGGCTGGGTGTAAAAACCAAATCTGAAGAAATGAAAATTAATCGCGCCTGCCTTAGGCTACACAGCTCTACTAGGGTAGTAATTTTTTCTTGCCAAGTGTCGAGTTGGGTTGCAGAAGAAGGTGTTGCACCTGCTTCTGTGGTTCCAGCTAGCGGTGCTAAAACTATAAACTGAAAATCTGGCAGAGTAAGTAGTTCAGTATCTGGGCTGGCTTGAAGCAGCGTAATTCCAGAATAACGTTTAGATTCTTGTTGTAATGCTTCGAACAAAGCTGGGTAGTCTGAATAGAGCAGAATACGCATACAGCACCTGTTTAAATTTAAATAAAGATAAAAAAAGCCCCGACCTGAATAAGGTGGGGGCTTTTTAGGTGTTTGGTGGAGACGGCGGGAGTTGAACCCGCGTCCGTCGGCACTCTGCCCTTGGATCTACATGCTTAGTTTCGTCATTTGTTTTAACCGTTAGGTCTCCGACGAACAGGATACCCTTCAGCGATCTTTCGATTTAGTTTTAGCGACGCCAACGAAAGCTATCTTTGTCGCGATCCTATCTTGCAGCGCTCATAAGTCTCAATTCACCGGCGATAGGCAACATGGCTTCATGAGTAGCCTAAGCGGCTAGAGCGTAGTTTTCGTCGTTTGCGACTATAATGTTTGAAGTTTTTGATTTACGAGAGTTGCTTCCCTCTCGGCATGCACCTTAGGTTTTGCTACCGGCGTCGAAGCCAGGACGTCCCCTTTTAGTGAGGTTGTATTCTACCACAGTCCTTTAGTTAAACCACAACTAAACTTAATGCACTGTGCAGGCCTCATTGTTTATTTGTCACTGTTTATTTTTTTCTCGCATAATACGGCCTTTTTGGCGTTCCCAGTCGCGGTCTTTATCTGTCGCGCGCTTATCATGGGTTTGCTTGCCTTTTACTAAAGCAAGTTGGCATTTAACTTTGTTGCCCTTCCAATAAAGTGATAAAGGTACGCAAGTAAAACCTTTTTGGTTTATCTGCCCCAACAAGCGCACAATTTCTTTGTGGTGTAACAAAAGTTTGCGGGTACGCGTTGGGTCGGCCACTACGTGGGTGGAAGCACTGAGTAGGGGCGTTATGTGTGAGCCTAGCAGCCAAGCTTCTTGATCTTTAATTAGAATATAAGTGTCGGTAAGTTGACACTTGCCTGCTCTAAGGCTTTTTACTTCCCACCCAGAAAGCACTAAGCCTGCTTCTAAAGTTTCTTCAATGTGGTACTCATGCCTAGCACGGCGGTTTACCGCTATGGTATTGCTGCTAAGCTTTTTTTTAGGTTTTTTAGCCATTTTCGATTAGCTCTTGGTGTTAAGTCACTATAAAAAGGTCGCAAGTAAGGCACAGCTACTAGTGGTCATGTTAGAATTTACACCATAATGCTAGATATTGGAGTGAACTATGAGCCGCATTAGTCGCTCTGCCTTGGTTATGCATTCTGCAAAAGAAATGTTTGAGCTGGTTAATGATTGTGAATCTTACCCTAAATTTCTTCCCGGTTGCAGTGATGCGCGTTTGATTCATCGAGAAGAAAGTTATTTGATTGGTGAATTAGAGCTTTCTAAGGCAGGCATGAAATACCGTTTTACTACCCGTAACGAGTTATTTGATCCTGAACGTATAGAGTTAAAACTAATAGACGGCCCCTTTAAAAAGCTAGAGGGCAGCTGGTATTTTCAACCTTTAAGTGAAACGGCCTGCAAGGTTAACTTTGAGTTAGATTTTGAAGTGGCTGGTGGTCGTCTTATTTCCGCCGCTTTAACGCCCTTGTTTAGCCAAATGGCTGCCAGCCAAGTTGAAGCTTTTGTAAAACGTGCAGATGTTGTTTATGGCAAATCTAATAGTTAACTCAAGTGAATGGCTAGGTGTGGAAGTTGCCTTTGCTCTTCCAGACAAGCAGGTAATTTTGCCCATACAAGTGGCTGTGGGTACTAGTTTATTAGATGCAGCCATTAATTCAGGAATTAACAATCACTTTCCTGAGTTAGATGTTGCGTCTGCGCGTTTGGGTGTTTTTGGTAAGCTAGTTGCCAAACCTGCCGAGCAGGCTGTCAAGGAAGGCGACCGAATTGAAATTTATCGCCCCTTACTAGCCGACCCTAAAGCATCGCGCCTTAGGCGTGCTGAAAAAAAGACGGTTTAATTTAGTTGATGATTAAGCTGGCTTAAACGCAGTTCACCTTGGTTATTTACTTCAAAGTTAAGCCTTAGTGTTTCGCGCTTAACAAGTTTTTGGCCTAGGCGTAGTTGGGCAATGTAATCCCACTGGTTAGGGTTGTTGGGTGCTGTTAAAAGTGGCGAGCCTAAAATGTACAAGACTTGTTCTTGGCTCATACCTATTTTTAGCTGCTCTACAGCTTTTTCATCTAAAATGTTACCCTGTTGAATACCTTGCTTGTAGGGGCTAAACCAGCTGCAACCACTTAAAAAGGTACTTAAAAGAAGAGTAATGAGTAGAAAGTTGACTGTTTTAGTTGGTTTTTTATTCATCTAGGTGTTTAACTCTGTTTTGCTTCGGTCGATAATAGTAGTGTTTACATGATACTTAAACTTTGCGCTATAGCGAAGTGTTCTGATCACTTTTGTATTGAGAGTTCTGATGGCTGATAAAAATCAAGAATTGAGAAAAGCGGGTCTGAAAGTGACCTTGCCCCGTATCAAAATTTTGCAGGTGTTGGAGCGTCGTGCAGACGACCATTTAAGTGCAGAAGATGTGTATAAAGCATTAATTGAGGCAGGTGAAGACGTAGGCTTGGCAACTGTCTATCGTGTTTTAACTCAGTTTGAAGCGGCAGGTTTGGTTGATAAGCACAACTTCGACGGTGGCCATGCTGTGTTCGAGCTGTCGGCAGAAGAACACCATGACCACATGGTTGATGTAGAAACTGGTGATGTGATTGAGTTCTTTGATGAAGAGCTTGAAAGGCTGCAACATCAGCTGGCTGAATCGCATGGTTTAGAGTTGGTTGACCATTCCCTAGTGCTTTATGTGCGTAAAAAAACCAGTTAATTTTAACAGGCAGGCCGCTTATTTAGTGGCGGCTTCCTTTTAGCATTTCTTTGGCATGAGCTAGTGTGCGTTCTGAAAGCTTTATGCCACCAAGCATTCTAGCTAACTCACCTACCCGACCTTTTTCATCTAATAATGCCATTTTAGTTAAGGTAGTATTTTGGTCGATTAACTTATGTATATGCAGGTGTTGATCACCCTGTGCAGCCACTTGCGGTAAATGGGTAACGCAGAGTATTTGCCCACGGCTGGCAAGCTGTTTTAGTAAACGGCCTACAATTTCAGCAGTGGCACCCGAAATTCCTACATCAACTTCGTCAAAAACAAGTGTGGGGATGCTACTGGTTTGTGCCGTAATTACTTGAATTGCTAAGCTGATTCTTGATATTTCACCGCCTGAAGCAATACGAATTAAAGGTTTAGCTGGCTGGCCTGGGTTGGGTGCAATAAGAAATTCAAGGTCGTCTGTGCCTAAAGCATGCAAGCCTTCTAGGGGTTTAAAGCTAACTTTAAACTGGCTTTTTTCCATGCCTAAATAGGCTAGCTGTTCGTCAACGGCTTGTTGAAGTTTGTTGGCTGCTGCTTTGCGTTGTTGGTGTAGCTGTACGGCTTGATTACGGTATTTTTCAGTGAGTTGTTCTAATTCATTACTCAGTAAATCTAAGCTGGTTTCACCATTATCTAACTCGTTTAGTTCACTTTTTAATTGGGCGTGGTGGTTAGCTAAATCTTCTGCTTGTAAGTGGTGTTTGCGTGCCGTTTGATAAATAGCACTTAGGCGCTCTTCAACCCACTTAAGGCGTTCAGGATCAATTTCTAGTGTGCTGGCATAGTGTTCTAGTTCGCGGCTGGTTTCTTGCAGTTGAATTTGTGCTTCTCCTAGCATTTGTAAGACGGCTGCTAGGCTAGGGGTTTTAAGTTCGTTAATTAGCTGTAGGGCTTGGTTTACTAGTTGTAGTGCAGCACCCTCTTCATGGTCACACAAGGCTAAGGCTTGCTGGCTGGTTTGAATAAGCTGTTCGGCGTTGGCTAGTTGTTGTTGTTCTGCTTCAAGTTCGCCTAGCTCTTCAGCCTGCAAGGCAAGCTGGTCTAGTTCTTCTACTTGGTAGCGAAGCAGTTGAATGCGGGCGCGTTGTACATCGTCTTGTTGGCGAAGGTTTTCTATGCGTTTATGCGTTGTGTGCCAGCTGCGGTAGGTTGTGGTTAGTTGTGCTGTTTGTTTTTGTAGCCCTGCATACTGATCAATAATTTTTAAATGGGTTTCTTTGCGTAGCAATGATTGGTGGGCATGTTGGCCATGAATGTCGAGCAATAAACCGCCCAATTCTTTAAGCTGTTGTACTGGGCTGGGCTGGCCGTTAATCCAAGCTTTAGATCGACCATTGTTAAATAGGCTACGGCGTAAAATGCATTCATTACTGCCTAGCTCACGTTCTTCTAGCCAATCTTTGGCCTGAGGAAGTTGGCTTAAATCAAAGCTGGCTGTAATTTCAGCTCGGTCTGAACCGTGGCGAACGCTGCTGCTATCGGGACGGTCGCCTAGCGCCAAGCCAAGTGCTTGCAGTAAGATGGATTTACCTGCGCCTGTTTCTCCCGTAATAACGGTCATGCCTTTGCTAAACTCAAGCTCAAGGTGATCGACGATAGCAAGTTGCTGAATGCTTAGGTTAACTAGCATGGTGCTTACCCTGTTGATGTATACAGTGGTATTTATACCCTAGTGACTATTTTGCAGCAAGTGGCTTGTAAGAGGTTTTTTGGAAGTGGGGTATAGGTTTCGCTTCTTCTCTACTAAGCAAGTAAACTGCTGAGTAATTTTCAATCTCCCTTATTGCAATTACAGAAGCTAAAGTTAAAAATTATTAGCTATAAATTATTAGCAATCAACGTTTAGAGGGCTGGTTATGTCGCAATCAAAAGGGCATCTTTATGTTATTTCTGCGCCTTCTGGTGCAGGTAAAACAAGTTTAGTTGCTGCACTTTTACAGGAAGTTAATCAGTTAGAGGTTTCTGTTTCTCATACCACACGCAAAATTCGCCCAGGTGAACAAGACGGTATTAATTATCACTTTGTTGATAAACCAGCCTTCCAAGCTTTGGTTGATGAGGGTGCTTTTTTTGAACATGCTGAAGTGTTTGGTAATTTTTATGGCACTTCACGCCCAGCCATTAATAAGCGTTTAGAAGCAGGCATTGATGTTATTCTAGAAATTGATTGGCAGGGAGCGCAACAAGTTCGTCAGCAATTGCCTGAAGCCTTAGGCATTTTTATTTTACCGCCTTCGTTGCAAGCTTTGCGTGAAAGACTGAATGCGCGTGGGCAAGATTCTGCTGAAGTAATTGAAGGCCGAATGCAGCAAGCAAGAAATGAGATGAGTCATTGGCAGGAATATGACTATTTGCTAGTAAATGATGAGTTTTCACAAGCTTTAAGCGAATTAAAAGCTATTTTTGTTGCTAAACGGTTAGAATTAGCTAAGCAACGCTTAGAGAAGGCTAGTTTGTTGGCTGAACTGCTGCCAACAGGTGTGTGATTACCTCTTGTTGCAAGGTGTATTGCTCCGTTACACTAGGTTATTGGATTAACCTTTCCAGAATTCATTATTAAGTAGGTGTTATTTAATGGCTCGAGTGACTGTTGAAGATTGTCTTGAAAATGTTGAAAATCGTTTTGAACTAGTGATGGTTGCTAGTAAACGCGCCCGTCAATTAACGATAGGTGGCAAAGAGCCTCGCTTAGCTTGGGAAAATGACAAGGCGACTGTGGTTGCACTAAGAGAAGTTGCTGAAGGTTTAACTAATGCTTCTATTTTAGACGAAGCAGAAGTAAAGCCTGTTGTAACCGTTGAAGAGCAGGCGCCGCAGGAGTATTAATCCCATGCTATTAATTGCCCACCTTGTTGTTGCATTAAACTCTTAAAGGTAGGGTAATGAATACCATTGATGATCTTTGTGATCGACTAAAAGGCTACCTACCTGCTGATGAAATTCAGCAGGTGCGCCGTGCCTATTTTTATTCCGAACAAGCCCACGATGGGCAGAAGCGCAGTTCCGGCGAACCCTACGTTAGCCACCCTCTTGCTGTAGCCACTATTCTGGCTAATTTACACATGGATTACCAAGCACTTATTGCTGCTTTGTTACATGATGTAATTGAAGACACTAGCGTAAGCAAAGAAGCTGTGGCACACCAGTTTGGTGACGTTGTTGCTGATCTAGTCGACGGTGTTTCTAAGCTAACTCAAATTACTTTTGAATCTAAGGCTGAAGCCCAAGCGGAAAACTTCCGTAAAATGGTTTTGGCTATGGCAGAAGATATACGCGTTATTATTGTTAAGCTGGCTGACCGTCTACACAATATGCGTACTTTGGGTGTATTAAGGCCAGATAAAAAACGCCGTATTGGCCGTGAAACCTTAGATATTTATGCACCCATAGCTAACCGTTTAGGTATTAATACCCTGCGCTTAGAGCTAGAAGAATTAAGCTTTAAAGGCATTTATCCAATGCGCTATAAGCAGCTTAAATTGGCTGTTGCAAAGGCGCGGGGTAATCGCAAAGACATTATTAAAAAAATTCAAGCTCACCTACAAGAAAAGCTAGAAGAAGAAGGCTTGGCAGGGCATGTTGTTGGGCGAGAAAAAAACCTGTTTTCTCTTTACAACAAAATGAAAGAACAGAAGAAAGCATTTAAAGCAATTATGGATGTGCATGCTTTTCGCATTCTGACTGATTCAGTGGACGACTGTTACCGAATTTTAGGCGTTGTTCATAATACATTTAAGCCTGTTCCCGGGCGTTTTAAAGATTACATTGCCATTCCCAAAGCCAATGGTTACCAATCTTTGCACACTTCTTTAATTGGCTTAAGCGGTACGCCCATTGAAGTGCAAATTCGCACGCGTGAAATGGAGGCTATGGCTAATAACGGTGTGGCGGCTCATTGGCTTTATAAAGCAGGCCAAACCGATCATCCTATAGCAGAAGGAAGTCATGCACGAGCACGGCAGTGGGTTAAAGGTTTGCTGGAAATGCAGCAACGAGCAGGCGACTCATTAGAGTTTATTGAGAACGTTAAAGTCGATCTTTTCCCCGACGAGGTTTATGTTTTTACGCCTCAGGGTGAAATTATGGAGTTGCCCAAAGGTTCTACCCCCGTCGATTTTGCTTATGCTGTACACACAGATATAGGCCATGCTTGTGTGGCTTGCCGTATTGACCGCAAGCTAGCGCCCTTGTCGGTTAAGCTGCACAGTGGTCAAACCATTGAAATTATTACTGCCGCAGGTGCTAGGCCAAATTTAGCTTGGTTATCTTTTATAACCACTGCTCGCGCACGTTCTGCCATTCACCATTATTTAAAACAGCAGCAGCGCACTGAATCAGCAACCTTGGGTCGTCGCTTGTTAGACAAGGCTTTAAGTCAATTCAATGTTCAGTTAGAAAATATCAGCGAAGCGCGTTTAGCACCGCTTTTAAAAGAAATGGATGTTAATTCCTTGCAAGAGTTGCTAGAAGCCATAGGTTTGGGTGAGCGCATGGCTTATGCGGTAGTAAGGCGTTTATTAAGTGACGTTGAAGCTAAAACTAAAACCAATAATGACCAAGAAGAATCAATGGTTATTCATGGCACAGAAGGTATGGTGGTTAGTTTTGCGCGTTGCTGTCACCCCATTCCTGGTGATTCTATTCTTGGCCACATGAGTTTTGGTAGCGGCATAGTTGTCCACCGCGACAATTGCCGTAATTTAAGTGACGTTCGAGAAGACCCTGAAAAGTGTGTAACCTTGCGTTGGGCAGCCACTGTTGAAGGGGAGTTTAGCGTTAATTTGCGCTTAGAATTAGAGCTTTATCGGGGTATTATTGCCCGCATTGTCACTCTTGTAGCTGAAATGGACGCTGGGTTAGACCGCGTAAGTGTTGATGAACGGGATGCGCGTATTTCAACTTTAACCCTAGGGGTCTTAGTAAGAAACCGTGTACATTTGGCTAGAGTAATGAAAAAAATTAGGTCAATTCACGAGGTAAACCGCGTGGTTCGCCTGCGCTAACTTTTAAAAAATAAGAGTAAAATAAGCCATGAGTAATCGTGCAATTATTAGTACCGACAAAGCCCCACAAGCAATAGGCACCTATTCACAAGCCGTTAAAGCAGGCAATACAGTTTACTTATCAGGGCAAATTCCACTTGTGCCAGCAACGATGGAAGTTGTTCAAGGCAATTTTGAAGCCCAAGCAGTGCAAGTATTTGAAAACTTGCAAGCGGTGTGTGTGGCGGCAGGTGGCAGTATGGATGAAGTGGTTAAGGTTAATCTTTACTTAACTGATTTAGCCGATTTTGCTGTGGTTAACGAAGTGATGGCGCGTTATTTTAGCCAACCCTATCCAGCCAGAGCCGCTGTACAAGTAGCCGCTTTACCTAAGGGTGTAGCTTTTGAAGCCGAAGCGGTGATGGTGGTTGGTGATTAGCCTGTTTTAAACTAGTCTTTATAGTCTTCAGCTTTCATTAGGTGGCCTAGCTTATTCGTTTTAGTATCTAGGTAGTCTGCGTTATGGGGGTTAAGGCCAATTGTAAGCGGTAAGCGTTCATCAACTTGAATGCCGTAGCGAGTAAAAGCGTCAACCTTGCGTGGGTTGTTGGTCATTAACCGAACGCTGCTAATGTTTAGGTGTTTTAGCATGGAGGGCAGCATTGAATAGTCGCGCAGGTCTGCTGCAAAGCCTAGCTGCTCATTGGCTTCCACTGTGTCGGCACCCGCATCTTGCAGGTTGTAAGCACGAATTTTATTCAGCAGGCCAATGCCTCGGCCTTCTTGACGCAAGTAAAATAAAGCACCACAGCCTTCAGCAGCAATGCGCTTTAATGCTTCTTGTAGCTGAAAACCACAATCGCAGCGTAACGAAAACAAAGCGTCACCGGTAAGGCATTCAGAATGAATGCGAGCTAAAACGGGTTTTGTGTTGTCTAACTCACCCAGCGTTAAGGCTAAGTGTTCTTTGCCAGTTTCACTGTCTTCAAAGCCGTGCATGGTGAAGACAGCCCAAGGGGTAGGCAAGCGGGAAGAGGCAATAAAACGCAGAGTCACAAGCTTGGTCTCACAGTTTAGGTGGTTAAAGTTTGGCTATTCTACTCGTTAACTAGGTTTAAGGCAGCAATCGCAAGAAGATATTTCTGCTAATTTAACTGACCCGCAGCGTTAACCTCGCTAGAATGCTTATTAATAGAGTGTTTTTTAAGTCAATACTGTTTAGGAAGGTTTCATGTCTGAATTGAAAAATGATCGTTTTCTACGTGCGCTTAATGGTGAATCAGTTGATGCAACTCCAGTGTGGATGATGCGTCAAGCAGGACGTTATTTGCCCGAGTACTTGGCAACACGTAAAGCGGCAGGAACCTTTATGGATCTTTGCCGTAATACAGATTTGGCTTGTGAAGTAACTTTGCAGCCTTTAGAACGCTTCGATTTAGATGCGGCTATTTTATTTTCTGACATTCTTACCATTCCCGATGCAATGGGTTTAGGTTTGTATTTTGAAACAGGAGAAGGTCCGCGTTTCAAAAAAACCATTCGTACCGCAAAAGATGTAGAAGACCTGCCCATTCCGAATATCGAAAGTGATTTAGGTTATGTAACCGATGCCGTTAGCCGCATTCGTCAAGAATTGAATGGCCGTGTGCCGCTAATTGGTTTTTCAGGCAGCCCTTGGACTTTAGCCACCTACATGATTGAAGGCCAAGGCAGTAAAGAATATCGCCACGCTAAGGGTATGCTTTATGGCCAGCCAGAAGTTATGCACCAGTTGCTTGATAAACTAGCCCGCACAGTAACCGATTATTTGAATGCTCAAATACGTGCTGGTGCTCAAGCAGTACAAATTTTTGACTCTTGGGGTGGTGCTTTATCGACACCGGCTTACTTAGAGTTTTCTTTAAAGTATATGCAACAAATAGTTGATGGTTTAATTCGTGAACACGATGGCCGTAAAGTTCCGGTTATTTTGTTCACTAAAGGTGGCGGCCAGTGGCTAGAACACATGGCTTCGGTGGGCGCTGATGCGCTAGGTTTAGATTGGACTACAGAAATGAGCGATGCGCGTGCGCGTGTAGGACACAAGGTGGCCTTACAAGGCAACTTTGACCCTAGCGGTCTTTTTGCACCACCTGCCGCTATTCGTAAAGAGGTGGGTCGTATTTTAGAAAGCTACGGCCTAGGTAATGGTCATGTGTTTAATTTAGGCCATGGTATTAACCAGTTTGTTAACCCTGAACATGCCAAAGTTTTAATTGATGCAGTGCATGAGCTGAGTGCGCCGTATCATAGCTAGAAATAGAAGCTAAAATTACATAATGTAACCAGCAACCTGAGGTGCGTTCCAATGTTTACAATGAGTGATGAGCTACCTGATGTGCTATCAAATATGTTTAAAGGAATAGCCACACCTGTACCACGTTTAACTGCTGATCAGTTAGAAAATTTCCTAACCTTAACACACGCAGATAACGTTACACGCCAACCAGACACTAGCCACTGGCTTAGTAATTTTAATGGCCAAATACTGAAAACCATGCTGACTGCTTCTAAGCAGCAAAGTGATTTTTTTGCACCTTTTGGTGTGCCGCCTGAACTTTTTACTGGTTGGATTAAGCCTTTAGTAAAAGCAACCCAAGAAGCCGTAGCCAATGGCCGCGATCCAGACCCAGTAGCAACCGATAATATTCGCATTGAATCGGCCTATGCTTCACGCATTAAACGCCTTGTTACGGCTTTAACCAAAGAAGTTAAGGCAACGCCTGAAGAGTTGGCTGAAGGCCGAGATGATATTAATCGTAGAGGTTACCGTTTAACTTTTGACCGAGCTATTTGCGACCGTGTTTGCGAACAAGCTTCAGGCCAAGCTTGGCTGCTAGCCCATTTGGCTGCTTTTCAGCGTTTAGAATGGCAATACCATAGTTACGGGCAAACACGCTTAAGAGCAATGAAAAAGTTGTTACGTTCTTTGTTGCAAGTGATTGCTGGCGAACCACTAAGTAAGCTGCACCGCAACCCCTACCGTAAGCTTTCTAAAGAAGGCGAGCGTTTGCAGACAGACCAAGAATATTTGGTAGATTGCGAACTAAGATTATTGGCTTTATTAGCCCATGATGCCTTTGATGTACGCCGCTTTGCACTTGAATCACCGACTTCTTTCTTAGGTGCTTGTGAGTGGCAAGAAGTGCCTGGTTCGGCACTTTATTCTGTCAAATTAAGGCATTACCCTTTACCAGAAGGCGTTAAGCGCAACGGTAAAACACTGTATATGGCTAGCCCAATGATTAACCGTTGCGAGATTTTTGATCTTGCTCCTGGTAAATCTGTGGTTGAAGGCATGTTGCAGCAAGGTTACGACATCTACATGGTTGATTACGGTAACCCAGGGCCAGACCAAGCTAATTTAGGTTTAAGTTTCTATGGCAAGACGGTGCATGACAAATACCTAGGTATGATTATTGAGCGTCACCCTGAACAAACCATTGATGTTATGTCTTACTGCATGGGTGGCACTTTGTTTATGCCCTACCTTGCACGCAGAATTGAAGAGCTAAATATTGAAGGTGGTGAGCTTAAGATTCGTCAAGTAGTGCTTATGACAGCACCTATTTTCTTTGATGATGAAGACAGTGGCCACAAGCCGATGCGTGATGTAATTCGTGAACATTACTCACCTGAAGTAATGCAAACCTTCTATAGCGATTGCAATGTGCCACCACAAACCATTGAAGTAGGAATGCACGCTATTCAACCTGGGGTTGCGTTTAGTGTAGCAGAAGGTTTTTATGCACGCGCCAACTTCCCAGGCGCAATTGATGATGCAGCACCATTTATGCACTGGCTAAACTCAGGCACACGCTTCCCTGCGCGCGCTCATGGTGAGTGGATACAAAAAATCTTCCTAGACAATGAAATTTGGGAAGGTAAATACACCCTGCCTTCTAAGTACCCAGAACTAGATGGCCAGCCAGTCGATATGGATATGTTGAACTTGGCAGACGTTGCCTTATTTGATTACCGCGGCTTGCGTGACCCGATTGCACCAGTTGGCTCTTGCCGAACCAGCGAGCGTTGGGGTCGTCAAGAAGGCAACTTACAAATGACTTGTGGTGGCCTGAACCGTACTATTGAAAGAAACGTTGGGCATATTTTTGTGGTAAGCAAAAGGTTACTTGGCGAGTTTATGGAATCGGTTACTGATTTCTTACAAGATGAGCCACCTGCTTATATTCCTAACAAGCAAGTCGGCACACCAGACCCTTGCCCACCTGCCGAAGTGAAAGAAGTAGCCGAAGTGAAAGAAGTAGCTGAAGTGAAAGAAGTAGCCGAAGTGAAAGAAGTAGCTGAAGTGAAAGAAGTAGCCGAAGTGAAAGAAGTAGCCGAAGTGAAAGAAGTAGCCGAAGTGAAAGAAGTAGCCGAAGTGAAAGAAGTAGCCGCTAAGCCTACTTCTAAAGCTAAGCAAGCTTCCTCTAAAAGGAAGCCGCAATCTAGCCTTAAGTTCTAAGCGTTTTTAGGTTGCCGCCCAAGCAGGTAAAACTCCTGATTGGGTGGCGTACCTGTTAGCGATACCATGCGGTTAGACAGTCCAAAAAAAGCACACACAGCACCAATATCCCAAATATCCTCACGCGTAAAACCAACCGCTTCTAGTTCTTCTACCCAAGATTCATTCAATTCGCCTGCTTCCAAGCTAATGTATAAAGCAAAATCTAACATCACACGATGGCGCTCACTAATTGGGGCGGTACGGTGATTAATGGCTACTTGGTCGGCAAGCAGTGGGTTTTTGCTATAAATACGCAACAAAGCACCATGCGCCACCACACAATAAAGGCAGTGATTCTGGGCGCTAGTTGCCACCACTATCATTTCTTTTTCAGCCAAAGTTAAGGTCTCTGACTCAGTTTCCATCAGTGCATTATAGTAGGCAAAAAATGCACGAAACTCGGCTGGGCGATAGGCCAACATTAAAAACACATTGGGCACAAAACCGGCTTTTTCTTGCACTGCGAGAATGGTTTCTTGAATATCTTGTGGTAGACCAGAAATTTCTGTTGGTAGATTAAAAAAAGGGCTAAGGGGTGCAGACATAGGGGTATTCCTTACATTGTTATCTTTATTAGGATTACTAGAATTACTTCATGCCCTAGATTGCAGCCACAACCTATTGATAGCAAGCATAAAAAATGCCCTAGCAGTCATAACTACTAGGGCATTTAGACTTTCAAAAACTTATTTAGCGGCGGTAAGCGCTTGCTCTAAATCGGCTAACAAGTCATCTATGTGCTCTATACCAACCGACAAGCGCACCATATCTTCGCTAACACCGGCATTAGCCATTTCTTCAGCATTAAGCTGGCGGTGAGTTGTTGAAGCAGGAATTGAAGAACAACTTTTAGCATCACCAATGTTTACTAGGCGATTAAATAATTGCAGCGCATCATAAAACTTCACACCTGCTTCTTTGCCACCTTTAATGCCAAAGCTAAGAATGCCTGAAGCTTTGCCGCCCATGTACTTTTGCGCTAACGCATGGTCGGGGTGATCGGTTAAACCCGCATAGTTAACCCAAGCAACCTGAGCGTGGCCTTTTAAGTATTCAGCTACTTTCTGAGTGTTTTCACAAGTGCGCTCAATGCGTAAGGCTAAAGTTTCTAAACCTAACAAAAGATTCCAAGCTGCTTGTGCAGACAATGCCGCTCCCATATTACGCAAAGGCACCACGCGAGCACGGGTAATAAAGGCTGCTGCACCCACATCATGGGTATAATTAACACCATGATAAGAAGCGTCGGGTTCATTTAATAGCGGGAAACGTTCGGCGTTTTCTGCCCAAGGGAATTTGCCTGAATCAACAATTACACCACCCAAGGTTGTACCGTGACCGCCTATGTATTTGGTGGCAGAATGAATCACTATGTCTGCACCCTGCTCGATAGGGCGCCACAAGAAAGGAGTGGCAACGGTGTTATCCACAATCACAGGTACGCCATGACGGTGAGCCACTTCAACCAAGCCTTCCATATCGACAACACCGCCCGAAGGGTTGCCGATGGATTCACAAAAAACGGCCTTGGTGTTTTTATCAATTAATGCTTCTAAGCCAGCTAAATCATTTTTATCAGCAAAACGCACTTCAATGCCTTGGCGCGGTAAAGTATGAGCAAACAGGTTGTAAGTACCACCATAAAGCTCGCTAATAGAAACAATGTTGTCGCCCGCTTGTGCGATGGTTTGAATAGCGTAAGTAATCGCAGCCATGCCTGAAGCAACGGCCAAACCAGCAATACCACCTTCTAAAGCTGCCACGCGTTTTTCTAAAATATCGCAGGTGGGGTTCATAATGCGGGTGTAAATATTACCGGGTACTTTTAAATCAAACAGGTCAGCGGCGTGTTGGGCAGAATCAAAACTAAACGAAGTGGTTTGATGAATAGGCACAGCTACGGCATGTTGACCATCGGGTTCGTAGGCGTGGTGCAGAGCAAGCGTTTCGCGTTTCATAGTGTATCCTTATCTTAGATAGTATTTAACTTTTGGTTATATTGAATGCGTTTCTTATAACTGTAAATAAAAAAGCAGGGTGTTATGGCAAAACAAAAAACCGCCTATGTTTGCATAGAATGCGGTGCAGAATATAGCAAATGGCAGGGACAGTGTTCGGCCTGTAAAGAGTGGAACAGTGTACAAGAAATTCGCTTAGGTGCGAGTTCAGGCGCAAGTGGTCGCAATGCATCTTTATCCTCTGCTCGTAGTGGCTTTGCTGGTGGTTTATCTAAACAGGTGCAAGACCTTTCTGAAATAAACTTGCAAGACCTGCCAAGGTTTTCAACCACCTTTAACGAATTTGACCGAGTCTTAGGCGGCGGCCTTGTGCCTGGCTCTGCCATTTTAATTGGCGGCAACCCAGGTGC
>JAAYGA010000045.1 GCA_012727935.1 Pseudomonadaceae bacterium
ATGAATGCCGCCGGCGTGTGCAACACGACATCCTGGGCCGCAGAGGGCGTAAAAACGACCCGCTCTACAAAAGTCGTCGAACGCTACTGACCCGGATCAGCTACCTGTCTGACGCCAACAAAAAGCAGCTGTTCCAGCTGTTTGCAGATGAGCGCCACCTCGAAGTGGATTGCACCTGGAGCATGTACCAACGGGTGGTCAGCGCCTACAACGAGCCGGATCGAGGGCGCGGCAAAAAGCTCATGCAAGAGGTTATAAATATCATTACAGCCAGCGACTTGCCCAAAGCGCTCATTGAGGTGAAAGGCTTGGGGAAAACGCTGAAAAAATACGCCCAGAGCATCCTTGCCTACTTCGACCGGCCAGGAACCAGCAACGGTCCAACAGAAGCTATCAACGGACGACTTGAACACTTGCGAGGCACCGCCCTGGGCTTTAGAAATTTAACCCACTACATAGCCAGGTGCTTGCTGAAGTCAGGAGGGTTTAGAAATCAGCTACACCCTTAAATGCGAAGAGCCCCTTATCAAAGCTTGTGCCGTTCGATTTTTTCAAAGAAGAGATTGCCGATGTAGAAATGGGTGTGCCTTTGGAGTTGACGACCAAAGCTTTTTGTTTAAATCCTAGAGGCAAGCTTGCTGCAATTTCTTTTGCAGAGGGTTTTCATAATGGCTTGAGTAAAGAGAGTCTTTCAACGCTATTCGTGCTGTACGATGAACGAGAAGACATATTTGATGAAAGCTTTATAGATGAATTTAGCCATTACAATACAGACGAAATTCAGGTTTTGCGTGATACCGCAAGGCTGCATGGACGATTAACCTAGTTACACATTAGAAGTCTTGCTACAGCGTGGATACCTAGCAAGACTTCTAATGTTCGGATTACATAAACCCTAAACTATTTCTACTTGCTTCAATTATGCTAGGCTTTGAATGTTTGCAGCTTGGCGCTTTTGGAGCTTTTTCCTTTCAAGCATTATGCGTCCTTTTTCTTTTTCACTTAGGCTAATTATCAGTGTCAAGCCGCTTCCATCCACGTCTTCCAACACCTTTACCCGATACCCAAAAAAGTCTATCACCTTACCCTCAGTAGGCAGAGAGTCTTTAGGTTTTATCCGAGTGTTTTCCAACAGCTTGTCGCGTAACATTTGCTTAAACTGCCTTACGCCCCCTGCATAACCAAAGTAGCTATATAGCTCAGTCATCGTTCGTGTGATCGTGCCGTTAATTGGTGTGTGAAGCTTAATGTGTGCGTAAAGCTTATGTATATAGCCATTGGTTTCAAACAAAAGCTTAGGGTGGACTAAGCGAGTGTTACTACCCGTCACTAGCGAGTTCCAAACCGTATCATCAAGCTCTAGTGTAAACCAACGTCTAGCATAAGCTGTTTCGTCCTTTATTTTGTTACCTGACCCCTCGATGCCTACTACGTGTTTTTTTATCAGTCTAAATTCAGTTTCGGTTCCAATTAATTCACCAGGCAGGAATGTATTTAGTTCGTCCTGGTCTTTTTTAACAGTGATCGTAAAAGTTGTGTAAATAACACGCATCAAGCTACGAATAAGGCTATCTCTTGACCCACCTTTTTTCCGTTTACCTAGTAGTTCGCAAAGATCGTTTACATCCAGTGGTATTTTGTTGATAACTGGACGACCTTCTTCTTGCGCTCGTTCTATGTATTGCGTAGCCAGTGTAATGATAGCCATAATGGTTTGTGCATCAGATGACGTTAATAGCCCCACGCCACCACTGACTAAGTTGTCGTTGGTAGTGGTATGTGCAACGACATTAGCAGTCTTGTTACCAATACTGATCTTGGCCTCAATCATCTTTCTTTTGTCACGGGTATGCTCTCTGCTACACCGCTCCATAAGCTGCGTGATCATTTGAATAGACCAAGGTTCTGATGGGTTGTAGTCAATAACGGGATAAATTATATCTTTTCGATTTAGTAGGTTTGCCCTTACCGCTGCCATTGCTTTCAAGCGTTCTTGGGGTAGCACAATTTTTTTTGCTTCCGTTTTATTGTTTAGCTTGGTGTAATCCTCAAGCTCAGTCAGTGCTTCTTCAGGGCTACGCATAGTGAAGCATGATTGTTTACGTGCGCCTAAAAGTGATTTTTGTTCACGTTTAAATATAGCAATATCAGCAAAATTAGCCGCTATCTTCCGTACCTGATTTTCAAGCGTTGTTATTTTAGTTTCTGGTTTGTAGCGATTTAGCGTTTCTGCCAACTCAACAATGGTAATGGGGTTTTCTTCTGATGAAGGTGCATGTTCAGAAAGCGCCAGCAGGACTTGTTTTTCAGACGTTGTTATTTTTCTAGCTGAATAAAGGCTTTTCCTAACGCCATTCTCTAGCCAGTCGTTTAAAACCTTGGTGCTTGGGATAATAAAAAATGGCCCTCTGGCCGCAACAGGTTTCATTCCAATTCTCCAATTTTTCTAAGATTGCTCGCAACAAGTTCCATTGCTATACCAAACCTTCCTAACAAGTTCCATTGCTATACCAAACCTTCCTAACAAGTTCCATTGCTATACCAAACCTTCCTAACAAGTTCCATTGCTATACCAAACCTTCCTAACAAGTTCCATTGCTATACCAGACCTTCCTAACAAGTTCCATTGCCATGCCCCAGCCTTCCTAACGAGTTCCATTAAGTGCAGATTTATTCCTAACAAGTTCCATTTAGTATTAACAAGCACCTTTCATTGAACTATATTAACTCCACTTTCACGGTACGAGAAATTGTCTCATACTTTATATGTGTTTGGTTTGCGTAAAAAACACTTAAAGCCTTAAAACATAAGCTTTAGAACTTTTTTAAGTGTATTTTTCATAACGAATAGAAGAATTTGTTTGCAGAATTAGAGTCGTGAAGATAGAACCAAGAAACTTCGTATGTGATTTTTTTTGTTATAGCGTTTTTTCAGGTTTTTTTAGAGCTTAAACGAAAAAACCCAACCTAGGGTTGGGTTTAATTTCTGAAGATAGACATGACATTAAGTTTGGCGACCGAAACCATGTAAATCTTCTGCACATCAAAATGCACTTCTTCCAGCCATTATAGCGGATTGATAGTGCAAGAGCTAGGGAGTTTTTGCATTTTGTTAAATAGTAAGCAGTATAAAATTGCGCGGCAATTACCGCCTGAAGGCTGGCGAATAATATCGAGAGACTTGCTGTTATGGGCTGATCCCTGTTGGGGCGAAAAGAAATCAAGCCTTGATAGCCAGCTTTTTGCACCTAAAGGCATATTTAAGGAAGTCGAAAATAAAAGAAGCAGTGAGTTTTCTTATTTTGCCGCTAGAACAACCCTCCCCGATTCTGATGTAGCGCAAAAACTATTCAGTGTTTTTGATATGCGTGTTTTGTCGGAGTTGTTTCATCTTTTTTTGATCAGAAACAAGCGATCTAATGACCTGTTAATTGTTAGGCCCTCAGAAATCATTAATGGGCTTGGAATGGCTTTGTCAGGTAGCTCATACAATAAGGTAGAGAAATCACTTGCTGATCTAGCTAGTTTTCGTGTCGAAAGCAAACCTTCTCACATTATCGGTACGGACTTCCTGCTTAGCTCTATTGATACTGGCTGTATTGCTATAGATAATGGCAAAGTATCCAAAGCCAGCAAAAGGCATGAGTTTTGGCGTATCAGTTTAGGAAAATTACTTTGCAAACTACTTAGTAACGCTAGCCTGTTTACCTCCTTTTCTGCTACTGCTTACAAAGAGTCTGGTCGATCACCCGTAGCGCAGTGGCTTTGCATGTTTTTTAGTAGTCATGGTCATAACGGTAGCTTAATCTTTGATCACAAGCTAACTACGCTTGCAGAAAAATCCAACCTTTACCAGCAGCAACTCTTGAAGCATGAGCAATTGCTACAAAAGTATGCAGAGAAAAAAGGTTTGGATAAGTACGATGTAGAGGGTAAGCGTGAAGAGTTACAGAAAAGCACTTTAAAAACATGCTCTGCAAGAATATCCAAGGGCATTAAAAAGCTTAGTGTAATGGGTATATTTAGAGAAATCTTTGTCTCTGATGCAAATGATGGGCAAGTGCATGTAACTCGTTACCCCACCTCAATAGAAATTTTTCTATCGCGGCAAAAAACCGCTGCTCGTAAAACCATTACCAACACTCACAACTACTTGAATAAATTGGTTCAATATTGGAATTTTGCCAAAGGCTTGCAGCGGCAGCTAAAGGCTAAAGTGCCGCTTAAATTTGTTTTGGTTGATACACGAACTACAATTAGCAACCTGCTACGACCTTCAGAATTAAATCCAGTTTAATACCTCCTCTAATTTATTAACCAGGCAATGACCTGGGTGTTCTCGTATCTGAAATTTAGATTTTTGTAGTTTCTGCCTATTTTCAATCCCTGACTATAGGTGTTCTCTATCTTTTTGGTCTGATTAATCACCTATCTTACGGTTTGGAAGTAGATAGCGTGTGCTGATCTAGTGTTGGCTCTCGTATTTATGCACAGGCTTGAGATTTTAAATTATTACTAGGGTTTTTAATTGGGATCATGTGGGATTAGTTTTTAAGCAGTGTAAATTTTTTTATAGACGAGCAAAAAACATGGCTGACGAAAGTTTAAATTCTATGCCGTTTTTTTGTGTTTTTTTTCAAAGGAATAAAGGGTTGGTTTGTTTTTTAAAACAATGACTTGCAGACTTGTTCACAAGCAAGCTAAAGGTTTTAAAGTAACTAAAGGTTTTAAAGGGTGTTAAAGGTTATAAAGGTTTTAAAGGGTGTTAAAGGTTATAAAGGTTTTAACTCAAAGTGAGGGTATTTTTTGCTTAGGTCGTTTGTAAGGTAAAGTGAGAAGTTTGTTCTATTAATTTTTTTATGTAAAAAACCTTGGTAAGATTGAATAGAGGTTTAGGAACCTTCTACCTGACTCATGCACTTTTATTGATAGGATGGTGTAGTAGAACTCCCACCTCATATCAATAATGCCACCGTCATGCCACTCTGGATTATCACCGTGGCATTCATTCAATAAAGCCATGTTACAAGCTTCACTCTCACTGTCAGACTCTACTAGCTTGCTGACTATTTTTTGGTACTCACCTGCTTGTACCTTTACTTTAACAAAGTAGTGCTTCATTGCGATCTTCCTTCAAAAAAAAAGAGGCAACAAGCACTAGGGGCTTATTGCCCCTGTGGGGTTTAAAATACTATGTGTGCGCTAAGTTTAGCGTCACATTTGTTTTTGCTGTTGAACAGCAGATTAAAACCTCATTAGGTTTTAAGTACGCAAGGGGTTGTTGAATATATTCAACTTCACCACTTACAATTTCAGTCCTGCAAAATCCGCAGTAGCCATTACGACACTCCGTTGCTACAGGTATTTTTCTCTTTTCAAATTGCTCTAGTAGGGTTTCGCTAGAGCTTTCAATGATTACTTCCATTTCAATGCTCCTCTACATTTGTGCAACTGTAGCTTCACGTTTTTGTAACTCGCTTGTGCGAATTATGAAGCTGGTTTTTTGATCAAAAACAAACGGGTCTATTGTGTTCTCATAACGAGAAGCAAGAGACTCCATTAGTATTGATGGTTTGCAACTACTACGAAAAACTTTAACGTCTTCAATAGTCACTGTTTTATCTAAAGATATTGAGTTGTTGATGTATTCAACAATATGTGCATCTTTTGATTCTTTAAAAACCGTGCGATTAACGCTTACAGCTTCAGCAAAAGCAGGGTGGATCGCCTGTATATTGCAATCTTCTGCAACTAACGGTTCTTTTTTCTCTGTTATTTTTTCTAGGCCAGCATTTGCTGTAGCAAAAGCTAAAACTGCTAATGTGGCTAGAGTTACTGCAGATAGTGTCTTGAACATGATGCTCTCTCTTATTAATCAAAAAGGGCATCAAGCCCATAAGGGCTTTATGCCCTAGTGGGGGTTTGGAACTCACGCAGAATTGCATGAGTTGTGCTTAATCCTTGGAGTAAGCTATTTTTTTAAAATGATTACTAACTAGAATAATCAAAAGAAAACTGGTTTGCATAAGCATAAGGAAGTTTTGGGAAGCTTTCTTATACTGACGAATAGAGTTTGAAAACTTGGATGGGGGGTTGTGCTGCTGGGATAGAGTAGGCAACTAGACCTACCCTTTGGGTAAATTAAACAATCACCCTTGATGTATCAACTTTTTATTGTGGGCAGATGATATTTTTAGCAGCTGCTTTTATTTCTTGATCGGTTTCGGCGTTTATGAACGCCGCTTTTGTTAAGTCAAACTCAGATTATGTGCCTAAGTAAAATAGGGTGGTTAGCTCTTGTCCTTGTAAGTTACATCGTTCTGTTAAATAAATAATCCCCTTGTAGATTGCATCACCGTCTTTTCCATAAGGTTTCAATAGGTCGTGCATTTTTCTTTTTGGTTTATTTGTACAGGGTGGGTACTTGGACTTTCTGCCAAGATCGTACTTGAAACTAGCGCCCCGAAGATAAGTGCAGCCAATTTGCTCATATATTTCTCCTTACGTTTTTTAAATCTTTATCATGATAAAGGTTTGTAACATTGTGTTGGCAGAATGGGTGCGTTAATGGTTTTGCTGCCACACTGCTTTTTGGTTGCCTTTGCTTTTATGTAGGTAATCTTTATCATGATAAAGGTTTGTAACTGTACGTTACTCTGCTTGAAAGATGGATTTAATTCTTAGTGTCGATGTTTCTACACAGGCACTACTACCATCATCTAGTGTGATCCAACACCAATCCCCTTTTCCACTGTCGGACTCAGCCAGTTTGTCTAACGATAAAAGACCGGCCACCTTGTCACCATTGGCTAACTTGGCCTCAACCTTAGCCCCAAACTGATCGGGCTTTATCGGTATATGACTGCGATTAAAATGGAGCTTGTCTAGGTCATAGGTTTTGGTTTTTGAAGAGTTGTCTGATTTTGGGGCTTTTAGTTCTTCATAGATTTTTGAAACAGACGCTCTCGTTGCTGTACCTTTCTTTACTTCGTTGGATAGGTTTTGTGCGGTAATGGGCGCAATCTCATTTATCTTTCTTAGTATGCCGATTAACAGGGTGTCAGTCGTATATCCAACTTCAAGTAGCGACTTAAGAAAATCTGGCAAATCAATCAGGGCCATGTATCTGGATACCCAGCCAGCCGACTTACCTACTTTTTCTGCAATCTTGGCTTGGGTCATACCTACTGATGTTAAGCTGTCAAAGGCGCTTGCTAACTCTAAAGCTGTTAGGTCGTCACGCTGCAAGTTTTCAGTTAGTTGTAATACTATGCGATCTTGAATGCTGCTAGGTAGCTCAATCAATGTAACTTTTGCAGTTTTAGCATCGTTTAGGCGTAAAGCTCGATAGCGCCTTTCACCTGTTATTAGCAAGAACTTGTTTGCACCTGTCTTTGCAACTTCAATCGGGTTTCTTTGGCCTTCGTTTTGTATTTGCGTTGCTAGCTCTAGCAATTTGTCATCATCAAACTCAACCCTTACTTGTGCTTGGGTTTCTATCTTGTCGATCTCAAGATGGAAGGTGTCGCCTATACCTGGTTGGCTTGTGTCTTTTTGGCTTGAAGATACTGCTTTTTTTCGTGGTTTCAAATTTAAGCTTTTTAACCCGTCTAGGTAGCCAGCTACTTCTTCTTTATTGCTCATATTTAATTCCTATACGCTTAAAGATTTCTTTTATTGCATCGGTAAGCTCAGCCCTAGCTAACCTTGCTGCACCAGTTCTAATTTCCCAAATCGGCTTAGCTTGATTGGTTGCTTGGTCTATTGGTGATCTGTTCGCAATAATGGTGTCCATCACGAGGTCGCCCACTTTTTCACGTAGAGCCTTTACCGCTTGGTGGTGTTGCTTTGATCTTGCATTAAACGAGTTGATCAATATGCCTGCCACCTCTAAGTCTTCTTTGCCTATATCTTGTAGCTGCTCAACGACCTTAAATAGCCCACCCACTCCATCCACTGCAAAGCCTGATACCTGTATAGGCATGATGATCTTGTCTGCCATAATCAAGCCAGCAGATAAAAGCCGACCTAGTGATGGTGGGCAATCAATAATGATCAGATCGTAGTTGTCAGCGATACGCTCCAAGTTAGCAGAAGGATTTACAATGGTTTCAATAGGCGCTGCTTCTTGTGCGTAAAGTAGGTCATCATTGATTCTGGCAGGTATCAAGTCAATGCCGTAGCTGCCTTTTAGCACCGTGATTTCTTCTATTTGATTCTCAGGTTTAAACATATCGACAGAAAGGGTGGTGTTCGTTGGTATGTTTTCAATTGCTTCGCGTCCTGCAATCTTCGTGCTTGTATTTCCTTGACCATCCATGTCAACTACTAAGACTTTTAGCCCTTTTTCTGATGCGTAGTAAGCCGTTTGCAGCGTGATAGTCGATTTACCCACGCCACCTTTTTGATTGGATATTGCAACTCTTACTGTCATTGTCTACCTCTTCTTCATTGTTGGATTACGGGTAGTATGGTTTGTGTGCCACTAAATGACAAACTAAATGCGCCATTAAATGATGTGGGTAGCGTCATTGTCGATGTGCGTAATACTGTAGAAGTAACGATAAAAGTTGAGGAAATATAATGAGGTCGTGATGATGTACAATATAAAACATACAAAAGATTTTTTTAGTTCAGAGGCCGCAGATGCTTTTTTTGAGGCTATTTCAAGTGACTATGAGGAAGCAGCGATTGTTGCAATGCCAGCTAAAGGAATTTGGCGCGTAACCTGGGGCAACTATGAAAACAAGCCGATTGAACAGCAGTGGTCTGAAATGATTGATAGACGTGAGCAAGAAGAAGCCGCTCTATCGAAAAAATCATACGACTTAGCAGCAAGAGACAATGTTGCAATCCAGTTAGCTGAAGAATTAAAGTTGAGCGAAATAGAGGCCGCTTTTTTTATTGCTGGATTCAATGGCAACAATCCTAAATTTACCCCAGTTGGTAGCGTGAACGAATTTGGTAGCGAAGCTGTTAACGCATATAAAAATGGAAAAAAAGCGTGGCAAGACAAAGAAAGTCAGCGATTAGTCAGGGTTGAAGCTGTTAGCGTAAGAAAAGAATCGCTAGAAAGGAACAAGGAAAGTGATGCTCTTAAATCAGCTCTTAGAGATTTAGCTGAAGGTCTTGCTAAAATGGGCGGTTCTGCAATTGAGGTTGAGTGAAATAGAAGCCGCTCATTACCAGCGGTCGCCGTTCCATAATAAATCCTCCGTAGTTAGTTGCCGTATAACAACGCAATCAAGCGGACAAGCCGCTTATTACAGGGTTAAAGGAAACCAATAAACATTACTAATTACCTAGACAACATAAATAAACGACCGTTTGTTGGACGCTCTCAACTGACTTACCAAAACCCGCAAAAACCTATTGCTTTACCGTCCAATTTGGCGTACAACAATCTATAAATAGATAAGGTACGTTTTCTTATGATTATTGGCTATGTCAGAGTAAGCACCCAGGATCAACATGCTGATTTGCAGACCGATGCACTGACTCAGGCAGGGTGTGAGCAAATCTTTCAGGAAAAAGTCACGGGCAAGCTTCGTGAGCGACCTGAATTGACGCAGTGCCTCCGTACACTTCGGAAGGGCGATACTCTAGTCGTTTGGCGCATGGATCGCTTAGCTCGATCACTCAAAGACTTGGTTGAGATTATTGAAGACTTGCATCAGCGTGAGATTGGCTTTAAGTCACTCAATGAGAACATCGACACCACCAGTGCCAGTGGGAAGCTCATTTTTCATATCTTTGGTGCATTAGCAGAGTTTGAACATACGTTGATTCTTGAACGTACCAAGGCGGGTCTAGCAGCTGCTAGAGCGAGGGGGCGTAAAGGAGGTCGCAAACCGGCGATGTCTGAAGGTGATGTCCGCAAAGCGGCAGCCATGCTTTCAGACCCCATGATGACCAAGGCCGAGGTTGCTCAGCACTTCAAGATCAGCAGAACAACTCTGAACTCATCACTGAAGCGTGATGGGTATTCGTTGTAATATTCACGCTTTGCAGCCCAGATTACTTACAAGCACACTACAGGACACGACA
>JAAYGA010000372.1 GCA_012727935.1 Pseudomonadaceae bacterium
CTATTAAAGCGGTGTAACAGCGTGATTGCCAAGGTGGTCATGGATTACATACTGCTAAAAAGACAGCGTGATGCAACTAATTGGGACGTGAATATGTTTAACAAAACGTCACTAATCACTCTTGAAGAATTTAGCGCAAACGTGGCTTTAACTCACAAAACGATAATGCCAAAAGTTGGCTTAAAAGTTATTGATAGCCAAGCTGTTGCTGACTACAAAGAACACTTTACGCGCTTTGATGAAATGCTACAGTTTATCGTGGCTGCACGTTTTGCAAAGGATAGAAAGCAGGCTTATGTATGGCTACACGCCACGTCAGACTGGGGTAAAAGTTTCTTCAAAAGCTTGTTCGACAAGATGGGCTTAGTCGTTGAAATGAGTGTTAAGGAAATAGAAGCCGCATTTGAAAGTAAGCCATTCGCAAAAAGCCCAAGAGACTTTTTAAACGCATTTATATTGGTTGTTGAAGAATTTAAGAGTGTGAAGTCAGAAATAAAGCAGCTTGAACGCGAGATTAGGATTAGCCCCAAAAACCAGCCCGAAGCCACTGTACCTATTTACGCCAAGATGTTTTTGTCGGCAAACACTGTTGGGGGCTTGGTTGGTGAATCAGGTGTCGAAGAACAGTTTGCAAACCGATTCAGCTATATAAAAGAATCAGGCAACCTAAGCGAACGAGCCATGTTTAAAAGCATTGGCAAGACCGATTATCACGACAGCGTAACGCTATATGCCGCACAAGAAATAAATAAAATGGTGCTGAGTATGGTGGCTATGGGTGAGAGGGAGGCAACCAAGTTTGCAGAAAACTGGATTTCTGAATTTATAGGACGCTACGGAATAGGTAAAACTTTCGGCAGGTTTGAAAACACCTTGCCAGAACTTGCAGCAGACATTAATCATTGGCTGATAAATACAAGCAATCAATCAGCATCGGCTAACTATAACCCTTCACAGTCATTCAATAATTTTGTTCTGTACAGTAATGGGCAAGCGTTCTTGTTGAGGGGGACAAAGGCGGTAAACGAATACATTAAATTAAACTACACACCGGCGGAGGCTGGTTCACTTTATCCGGTGATACCCGAATTGCTATTACTTCTATCCAGTGACGGAAAAGGAATAATACCAAGAAAAATTAACGGCAAGTCAGAAAAAGCGGTCAGCTTAAAAGTTTCAGATATAAGCCTAATACCGCGCTAAAAAACACTCTAAGCCGCGCCACACCTGCCCTTGCTCATACCAAGGGCTTTTTTATGCCTATCTTTTTGGTTACCTCGGTTACCTTTTGGCGGTGTGAGGTAACCCAAAAGGTAACTTTGAGGTAACCGCTGTAAGCCACGTTAGCCGTGCTGTGTAGAGGTATTGCTACTGCACGGGTTACCTTTTAAAAACAGAGGTAACTTTGAGGTAACCGCTACAAGCCACGCCACACAAGGCTTACAGGCACTTGGTTACCTTTTTATCTACTTTCTATACTTTAAAAAAAAAAAAAAATAAAAAGAAGAAGAAGAAAAGGGGGTATATGACCCTGTTTTCTGAATTATTTTAAATATGGCAATATGGCTTTTTCGAGGTAACTAGGTAACCAGACCCCTCAAACGCACGGCTGACGCGGCTTACAGCGGTTACCTCAAAGTTACCTCATACCTTTTGAAAAGTAACCGAGGTAACTAATAACGCTGAAAGCCACAGGGCACAAGGCTTACAGCGGTTACCTTTTGAAAAGTAACCGAGGTAACCGGAGCATATTGGGTGGTTTGCATTAGCTGCTGGGCTATTGGTTTATTCCTAAAACCTACAGCTTGGCTAGTTGCTGGGTTATGGCAAAGTGAACCTATCTAAAGAAGCCAAAGCATTAATCGATTCAGGTAGAGTTGAAAAGTTGGTAAGCACCATTCCAAACGGTGAATTTAGACCGATAAAATAACACCTGCTTTACTGAAGAATAACGTATCAAAACAGCCCCTTAATTGGGGCTTTTTTATGCCTGATATTTGCCTATTTTTAACAATGTATTTTAAATAAACCTTCAATACTGTCGCCGATACCATACACTTTTTCAATACCGGTATTACCACTGGTATCGTAAACGCTGTAACTCACGGCTGGCGTGGCTTTGAAGCGGTATTATAAAAGTATTGCCGCCAATACGATACCACCCCCACCCTATAAGGTGGGGTGTGGTATTGGGTAGTATTAGGTTGGGATTATTGAATTATTTTGATGGCGGTTTTAAGGGCTTGAATAGTTCCTTTTCAGTTAAGCAATTTTGCCCATTTATTGAGAGTGATTTATTCCTAAAAAAACCAGCTTGGCTAGTTGCCGGTAGCAGGTAAAAAAGTAGACCGTTAGCAAATTGGTAGGCTTGATTCTTTGGTGACTGATTAGCGGTGGGGCTTATCCAGAAATGGAGACCCTTTACCAAACACAACTGAATGGTGGCAGGGCATGGGGGGGGTGCAAAAGGTGGGATAAGCCCACAGTTTAATAACCACAGATTGAGGTTATTACCAGATATACCATTTTTGGATCATTGCAGGGTTTACGAAGGAATTATTCCCTTGGTTGATGAAATGCTTAGTTTTGGCAGTTGCAAAGCAAGCGATAGGTGTTAGACCAATACAAACACTAGGCTAGGTTACTAAAGTGGCGTGGTGAGGCTATTTAGAGCTTTAGGCGTTATTGCTTGCCAGTTAAGCGCATTGCCTAGAAGGATAGAAAATCGGTAAAGCGGCTGTACAGTTTCCGCTAAACCGTTGTTTTAACGATAAACACATGAATGGTTGCAGGGCATGGGGAAAAATTTCCTAGTCCTTAAACTTGCTTGAAAGGCATGGCACTGGGGGGGGAAAGAAACGTGGAAACTGTACACGCACTCATGCCCTACTTTTTAGCTCTAACCCACTGCTGGCGCTTGTTATAGCCTATTATTTAGTCTGGAAACGAGGACAAACAGGGACATTGTTTTTTGGGTGGGCAAGTACACGACAGGGACACTATTTATTGGCTGAAATCTTACTATCTTTAATGACCATTAAAGTATCTAAAATTTGTCTAATATAGGTGCAACCCTTGCCTCGCAAGGCCAGCTTGCCGGTGAAGTTGAGGTCGAGCCAGATCACAGCAGGGCAAGAGGCCCAAAGGATCAGGAGTAGGCTGGGCAATACAGGATAAAAGGGGGTGTGATAACGACCTGAAGATATGACTAAATAGTGCTTTATAGCCATTGTTTTATGACTATTTTGTGATTTGCGGTCACTGGTAGTCATTTAGTTCCGGCGGGTGTTTGCGGCACCCGCCGGGTTTCAACAAGGTAACCTTGGGAGATTCACTCATGTTGAACCATGCAATTCTAGCACAAAAGCTCCACTTGGCCTTTTCAGGTGGTGCGCCCGTCACTTTGCCAGCCATGGCCTTTCGAGATCTGGTGAAGGTTCTCGGTATGGCCCGGCGTATGCGTCAACTGGAACAGGAGGCCGCTTAAATGAATATCGGTTATCTGTTTGCCAGTTGTGACCAGGGGTTTCAATTCACCTCTTGCCCAGCCGTGGCCACCCGCTATAAAAGGACGCTTGAAAAAGCCGGGCGCTTCCAGGTGCTCCACGAAATCGAGAGCTGCTTATTTCTGAGCCGGGATGAATTCTGGTGCCGAGAAATGGATCTGGATCAGCCGGGCAATTACCGGGTCTTTGATGCGATTGCGATCAATTACGGGATCAAGTCTATTTCAGATCAAGAGTGATCTGGCCGGGCGGGCCTTGTGGTTCGCCCTGGTTCAAAAGGTATAGGATAGGATCAACTTAACGGGCACTAAGCCGTTTTTGAAAACTCAACAGGCGATCAATTCACGGATTTAGCTGTCCGTTACCCATCATTATTACCAGCTAGCTTAGCAAGCTCTTGTTCTAACC
>JAAYGA010000373.1 GCA_012727935.1 Pseudomonadaceae bacterium
AAATAGCTCAGTCCATTGTTCATTTGTGCGATAGGTTTGTTTGCTCATCACTTGCTCCTGAATAAAGATGAGCCTAGTTTAGTGATAGGAGACTGCGCTAAAAGGTGGGGTTGCTGTTACGTTTACTTTATATATGCTTGCTGAGTGTAATCCCCAGCTATTAGCTATTTAGTTGGCCAGCTTTAAAGCTGGGCTTGATTCAAAATGGATTGAATCGTTTTTTTTGGCAGGTCTTTTTTTGGGTGGGGAACCGTAACCTTGCCCTTTTTTGTTGTGTGCTTGAAGTAGTGATGTGATCCTCTCGTCCCAACAAGATATCAACCATCATCTTCAAGCATTTTTATTAATGCCGAACTTTTCAAAATCACCTCCTTATTTAAAGCATAGAGTTATAATAACCCCGAGTCTTTTTTCTGTCAACAAATAATAACCCTGATAACCCTATTGAGGTTGGTAGCTGTACAACAGACTGTTTAACAGCTAGCTTATTTCTGGAAAGTTCTAAAAGGTAGAAAGGAAACTCAGTTTCCATAAGGAAAGTTATAAAAATGTTGGTTTGGCAGAGTGAGCTGGATATGAACCGCTTAAAACAAGTATTGGGGGGTATGGCCGGTCGAATTGCTTTATTTGCTCAAGGTAAATTTGGTGAGGTTTTTAATGTTTATGCACCTGAAATAGTCTTAGAGTCCATTATTTTAGAAAATAAAATGCTTTATGTTTCTTTGCCAACCATGGGTAAGGATACGGCGGCCTTGAACTTGGGCAAGATGATTATTTCTGATTTAAGAAGTGCGGTGGCAAGAATACAAGATTTACCCAAAACACAACGCCCAAAATATCCCTTTTTAGCTGTGCTGGATGAAATGGGGGCGTACGTGATGGAAGGGGTTGCAAGGCTATTTGAACAAGCGAGGTCGGCTGGTGTGGCGCTAGTACCAGCGTTTCAGTCATTCAGTCAGCTAAATAAAGTAAGCCAAGAATTTGGCGATATAATCATTCAAAACACTTGGCAGAAAGTCATTTTTAAATTCGGTGCTAGTGAAGGGGCGGAAACAGCTTCGGCGCTGTTTGGTAAGCATTTTAAGTACCAAAAAAGTATTAGTTTAACGGGTAATGAGTCAGTAGGTAGTCAGGTGCTGCGTACACGGCCAGATAGCAGTGAAAGTGAGGGAGGTGGGATGTCTATTGCTTACCGTGAGGAAGAAGACTACCGCTTTTCACCCGATAAGATTATGGCGCTTGGGATGGGTGAAGTGTTTGCCTTGTCCGGCTCTCGCGCCTACCACTTGCGTACTCCGATGATTAACTTTCCTGATGAGGTTTTACCCTGTGAAATTGCACGGCATAAAGTTGATTTACCAGATGATAAAGAGCCGTTGCATTTTGAAAAGCGGCTGGATGAGTTTTTAATGGTTTCTTAACTATGTTAATGATAATTCTTTACATTTCTGCTGGGATTTTAGCTTTAGGCATACTGAGTTTTTTGCCCGGTGTAAAACTGCTAGTTACGCCAGTAATAACACTACTAACGAAGCTGGTAGAGTCATTTTTTGTAGTGTTTTTGGGTTATTTTATCTGGCTTATCAAAGCCGTTTTCTTTAGCTATATTGATGTTTTTAAACACCTTTTTAACAAAAGGGGTAAATTTTTGCCAACCGACAATATTAAGGAGTAATTTTTGACTGATAAAACTAAAGAGTGGACTGAGTGTGTAGTGCTTGCTGAAAGGTTGCCTTCAAACCCTGATGACTTAAAGCTTTTTATAGATCAAAAAGCAACACTGGAAGAGCTGAAAGCTGTAAGAGAGGGCATTGATGGTTATATTGAAATTCTTGAAAAAGAAAGCTTAAAGTTTCCTCACTAGCAGTCTGTCATGCCTGCCTTACCTACTCATGAAAACAGCCAGTTTGGGCTAGTTATATTGAATAGGTGTAAATTATGATAAGTAAACTAAAGCAGAAAGCTAAAGGAAATTGGGATTACATTGTTTCTGCAATTGCTCCTAGTACCCTTGATGCAATTAACTCTAATTGTAGTCATGTGCCTTGCCCTGTTCACGGTGGTCAGGATGGTTTCAGGGTGTATCGTGATTTTAATGAAACAGGCGGCAGTGTTTGCAATACCTGTGGCAACTTTTCGGATGGTTTCGCTACATTAGAATTTGTCACGGGTATGTCTGTTTCTGAAGTTGTTAAGAAGGTGCGTGATCTTTTAGATGACAAGCCTAGCTTAATTACCAAGAAAGTAAAAACCACTTGTCTGCCTAAACCTAAACCAGCAGCAAAAGCAAATAAAACTACTGAAAGGCTTAGGGCTGCTTGGTTGCAGTCGTCTCAGAATGATATTTCACTTATTGAGAAGTATGTTGTGAGTAGAGGGCTGCCAGTTGGCTTAGCAGAAGTTTGGGCTAGCCAGGCTAGGCAAAATTCTGTAATGCGTACTTACCAAAAGGTAGAGGGTGTTATCGTTAATTTCGGTGTTCAACCTGCAATACTATCTATTGTCTATAATGGTGATGGTCAGGCTATTAGTCTGCATCGCACTTATTTAGACAGTGAAGGCGCTAAAAATACTGTTTTACCTAATGCTAAAACGCTAATGCCATCTAAAGAGGGTGTTGAGTGGTTTAGTTGTGCAGTTAGACTTGGTGAGCAACCTGAAACTACTTTAAATGTAGCTGAAGGCATCGAAACAAGTTTAGCTGTTATGGCAATGGGTGAATCTCACTGTTGGGCTACAGTGAATGCACAAAATCTTGCTGGTTTTGTTCCACCTGAAAACATCAAAGAAGTTGTTGTATGGGCTGATTTAGATAAATCTGAAACTGGATTTAAAGCAGCACAAGCACTGCAAGAACGTCTTTGTAAAGAAGGTATTGAGGTGATTATTAAATTGCCGCCAATGCCTGTACCTAAGTCTGCTAAAAGCGTTGATTGGCTAGACTATTATCAATCCCTACCTAAGTAGGTATAAATTCATCCCCAGCCACGGCTGGGGTTATTTTGAAACCAACAAAGCCTGCTTACCAAGAAAAATTACTACAATCGCATGTATAAAATCTCTGGTTTGCCAACCTCATTTGCGGTAAGAAAAATGGAGTTAAGACTGTCTAGCTCGCAGCAAGAGCTTTTAAAATGGGTGGCCATTGTTCTTATGGTTTTAGATCATGTGGGCTTTTTTTTAGAGCAATACGCATGGTTGAGATTTGTAGGGCGGGTGGTTTACCCGATATTTGCTTTTTTGGTTGCCTACAATTACTTGCATAATACGAGAAATAAAGAGGGTTACTTAAAGCGCCTATTTTTTTGGGCGTTGATTTCCCAACCAATCTACATGCTAGCAATGGGAGCCAGCCTAAACATTCTGTTTACTATACTGTTGGGAATGCTGGTGGTTTATGTGTTTGAAAACCAGAAGCCTTACGCTCTATTGTTATGTGTGTTGCTGATACCAATAGCTTTTGTTACTTCTTACGGTATTGCTGGAGTAATGCTGGTTCCTTCCTTTTACTTTCTGCTCAAAAACATCAAGTTTGCGCCATTGCTGGCGTTTACACTCGCTTTTTTAAATGCACCTAAGTACCTACTGTTTACAGCACTTTCAATTCCACTTATAGCCTTGGTAGCTAGATTTAATGGGACAATAGGCAGAACATCGGGGGTGTTTTTTTATGCGTTCTACCCAGCCCACTTAGCTGTTTTGTGGTTGGTTTTTGTATAGGGGCAGCTTAGTAATTTAACATTGCGTTTGTGTGTGGTCGTGTGTACAGTAATCTTAATTAATAAACAGGTGCTAAATGAACTCTAAAGAGTTGAGAGAGGAGCTAAAATCTGCGGGGTGTAGTTTAGCTAGGCAGGGAAAAGGTAGCCATGAGATTTGGTACTCACCGTTAACAAAAAAGACGTTTCCAGTGCCGCACCAAAAAAAGTTTTTACCAATAGGTACGGTAAAGAGTATTAAAAGATTAGCTGGCATTTAACCTGTCGTATAGAAAAATGAGGTAATTAACTATGTTATTCATGGTCGGTATTGAAGTACCAAAAAGTGAAAATGAAGCTTGGGGTATTGTGGTGCCAGCTTTTGAACGCATCGACTTAGGCTGTGTATCTGCTGTAGACAATGAAAGTGATATTTTAACAGAAGCACGAGACGTAATTCTAAGTATGGCAGAAGTTGCTTTAGAGCAGGGGCATCTGATAAGTGACCTTACAGAACCTTATAGAGACTACAGCCAAGAAAAAAACTATTCATATTGTAACCGCTGGATTGCAGTTGATGTTGATATGTCAGCTATTAATGATGAACAAAAGCGCGTAAATATAAGCTTATCTACCGTACTTTTAGCGCGTATAGATGCAGTGGTTGAGTCTAATCGTATGGAGTATAAAGACCGTAGTAATTTTATTGCAATGGCTGCTTCTCATGAAATACATCGAAATAGAGCTTAGTGTGGAGTAGATGGGCACTTTTCTAAGTAATCTGAAATTACCATTATAGCTGGGTCGTTGTTAAAGGGCTGGCATTTCTAAGCTGCCTGTACGGCAGTTAACAGCTGGCAAGACCTACCTGAAGCACATGCAGTATAGCTTGTTCAGGATTTTATAAAATAACCCTTTTACTTCGACGTGTTATAAATCATTGAATTTATAAAGCTATTTGTACTTAAAGTAAAAAGGGTTAATGGGCTTACGTAACACGATCAATTGATAAATTTAACTTTTCAATCACCCACCCATTAAGTGATTTTCCTGCCCTTTCTGCCTCAAGTTTCCATCGGTATTTATCATTTTCATTACACCTAAGGCTAAGGCTATCGTTAGCTGGTCTGTCGTGTTTTTTTGCGTATTGATTGCCAGCCATGTGGCTGTAACGGTTTGGGGTATCAGACATATTCTCACTCCATTTGTGTTTAATGTTTGAAGCACAAACATATAATGCCTTGTTCAAGTAACGTTTGCAACACACTCTTTATTCTAATTTGTCACCCTTGCCTTCATAGACCTCTCGCCCGTGCGTAATAAAACTGGGCCAGCACGTTTACTTGATGTATTAGAAGGACGTTCTAAGCAAGCCTTTAAGCAATGGTTGCAGAACCGCCCTCAGCCCTGGCGTGACAAAAT
>JAAYGA010000046.1 GCA_012727935.1 Pseudomonadaceae bacterium
AGCCCGCTCAGCACCCATAGGCGTAAGCGTGTTGCCACCAAGGTTTTCTGCTGCAAAGGCTGAGCCAGTAGAAGCTAATAGGCCAGCGGCAACTAGGGCTGTTGCCAGCCCACTTAAAGAAAAGCTTTTAGATAAGTTGCGATTTAACTGTTTCATAAGACGTTATCCTTTAATGCTGTTTTTGTTCTTAAGCTTAGAAGTTCACACCAACACTTAGACTAATAAAGTCACGGTCATCTAAATCCCAATAGTCAGTGGTTAAGTAGTTGGTGTAGCTAAGGTTGGCTGTGTAGGTGTTCATGTATTCTGCACCTAAAGCAGTACCAAGAATCATGCGGCCTTCATAAAACTGGCTGCCTGGCTCTGGGCCGTAACCATTAACATCGTGGCTCCAAGAAAGTGTTGGCTTAAGCGTTAAGCCGCTAATTAAAGCGTTGGTATATTCCAACTGGCCCACTAAACGGTAACCCCAAGACAGTTCGGTTACATAGCCATTGTCGGCAAACACAACGGCTGGGTTTACTACGTCAGAAGCCTGACCAGAACCTTCTTTACCAAAAGAACCATAAACAGATGAACGGCCAAAGCGCATGTCTTTAGTGTCAGGCAAATCGTTTACATAGGTAAAGCCCACTTCACCAATAATGCGTAGATTATCGGCGGCTAATACACGGTTAATGTCGTGAATAAAGGTTGTTTGGAACTGGAAAACATCGTGCTCACGGTAACCTTTTTGCATACCGGCTTCTAAGTCTCGAACCTCTTGAGGCAGGCGAGCAAGTAGTGGTGCATAAGATGAGTTATTAACAAAGTCTAGGTTGTTGTGCTTGGGGTTCTTAGGGTCATAGCCCATATTACCTAGCAAGCCACGCACTAGAACATCGTTGGCATTGATTTGAATCGGGGTGTCTGGACGGTAGGTAAATTCACCCGACCAAGCAGTACCTGTAGGCAGCAGTGTTGCAAAAGAGGCGGCAATAATTTGTTGATCTTCAGGAAACTCAATAAAATATTGGGTTGGGTCATTGTTACCCGCTGCGGCAATCATTGCTTGCGCCCCATTAATGGTGGCATTAGCACCTGCTGGGGTGTTTTTAAGTAGGCTTGCTGCTGCCACTAGATCGCCTCCGGTTGCGGCGGCGGCTACTGCTTGTATCGCACCTGCATAGGTGGCTGCTTTTTGTGGGTCGGAACCTGCGCTCACCTTACCGCCAACCATAGGTAAGCGACTGTGGACATTCTGATAAGAAAAACCAAATTCGGTGCCATTAAGCTGTTCGGCATACCACTTTAAGGCGATACCAAACTGGCCGCTAGAACTGGGTTCTTTGTCGTCTAGCCGCTTAGCTATGTTCATATCGGTTTTACTTAGCCCTAACTGCCCATAGCCATTAGCTAGTGCATAAGCGCCTTCTAAGGCGGCAAAAGGTGTGCCAAGCACTGTACCGGCAGCATTAGCAGGTTCGCTTAAACCGCTTTGGTAATAAACTGGGCCACAGCCTTCGGCAGCAAAGTCGGTATTGGCAAAGTAAGTACCGCAAGCATCGGCACGGGTGCGTTGCCATTCTAGTTGGTAATAACCTTCTAGGTTAAAGTTGCCCATTTCATCTAAAGCGATAGAACCCGACAGCATATTAACTGGCAGTAAAGCATCCCTTAGTTCTGCACCAGGGCGGCGCAAGGCTTGAACGTCTATGGGGTTAGCGGCATTTTGACCACCCTGAATAAAGCTGCTTTGCCCCCAGTTAAGTACATGGCGACCTAAAATGGCTTGAGCAGGGCGGCCAGCAACATCAAATTCGCCCCAAACGTAGGCATCCATCAGTTCAATGCCGCTTTTGGCATCATTAAAGGCTTTAGAGCCTTTCCAGTCATTAACCATGCCTGCATTGGTTGGCCCATCTAAATCACTTAGTGCATGGTCATACCAATAGCGAAAACTAAGTTTTGCGCCAACATTGCGGTAATTATTATGGGTTAGGCCTAGGCTATGGTCGCCGGTAATAACTTGTGAAAAAGCATCGCCGTTATCAAAATTCATATTGCCGTTGTCGGTGTTACTAGAAGAACTGCCTTGATAGGTGGGGCTAGTAGCAACGCCTGGCATGATGCCTTGGCTTATAAGAGGCCCAGCAGCAACGTAATCCTTGTTTCTTTTTTCCATGCGCCAGCTAGAACCCAGCGTCAGTTTAGAGTCAATTTTAAGGTTAAAATCGCCCATATTCACTTCTGCTGCTTGTACTTGGGTTAGTCCTGCAACAGCTAAAGCCAGTAGGCTAAGGCGAGGCAGGTAGTGGGTAAAGCTAGAGCGGGTGCGACAGAGCTTCTTACTCATGATGTTCACCTTTTGTTGTTATAGGGTGTTTATTATCAAGTGTTGATTTCAATGCTTAATATAAGTTTGGTATGTAAACAGGCGTTTGAATGCGGTGGTTCAGTCTGCTTGGCGTTGGCTTGGGTGGCTATCACTCTTTAGGATGATTTTTTAAACACTTTACTAGGTCTCTGGTGGTTTTGTGGTAATAGGTAACACTTTTATGCCGTAGCACAGTAACCTACTCAACTAGTATTCAAAAACTCTTGGGTTAAGATGCTTTATAATTCAAATATTCTAGCTTTAAGTCTCTCAATTTTAAGTTCCATCATTTTAAGTTCAGTTATTTTAGAGGAAGGCACCGATGCGTCGAGTCGTTTTTAATCAGAAGGGTGGCGTTGGTAAGTCCAGCATTACTTGCAATCTGGCGGCCATTAGTGCTGCAAAAGGAACCCCCACCTTAGTCATTGATCTTGATCCACAAGGCAATTCCACTCATTACCTAATGGGGCAGCCAGCAGTCAGTTTAGACACAAGTATGTTCGACTTTTTTGAACAATCATTAACCCTAGGTGGTGGGCGTAAATCCATTGCTGATTTAATTTACGCCACACCCTATGAAAACTTATATGTCCTAGCGGCTCACCCAGAACTAGAAAGCCTAGAAGCTAAGTTAGAATCGCGTTATAAAATTTATAAGCTAAAAGAAGCCTTACAGCAGCTAGAAATAACCTACCCTTCCATTTGGATAGACACGCCACCGGCACTTAACTTTTTTAGCCGTTCAGCTTTAATTGCAGCACAAAGGTGTTTAATTCCTTTTGATTGCGATGCCTTTTCTCGCCAAGCCCTTTATTCACTGAATGCTGCGGTAGAAGAATTAAAAGCCGACCATAATGACGAACTAGAAATAGAAGGTATTGTTGTTAACCAGTTTAATGCACAGGCTAAGCTGCCTAAACAATTGATTGATGAACTGTTAGCAGAAGGCCATCCCGTATTGCCCGTACATTTAAGCAGCTCGGTTAAAATGCGTGAGTCACATCAGGTATCTCAGCCACTTAATCACTATGCACCTAAACACAAGCTAACTTTACAGTTTCAAGCCTTGTTTGAGTTGCTTCATGACAGCTAGCATTTCCAGTCAGGTTATTAGCAACCAAACCCAGCCTTATGAAAAGCTAGCTGACGTTTTGCAGCGCCACCAAGCAATCCCTTTTCAAAAGCCAATTGCTGATTTTAATCAGCAGGCTTTTGAATTGGCTCAAACACAACTAAATGCCCACGGTGGGCCATTTATTTTAGATTCTTGCTGTGGCGTGGGGCAAAGCACCCGCTTGCTTGCTGAACGCTTTCCTAACCACTTAGTAATAGGCGTTGATAGGTCGGCAGATCGTTTAGCGCGTAATTTAGGTGGGTTACCCGCTAATGCTTGTTTAATTCGTGCTGATTTGGTGGACTTTTGGCGCTTGGCAGTGGCTGCTGGCTGGCGGCCTGAACAGCACTTTTTGCTTTACCCTAACCCTTCACCTAAAAAGAAAGATTTTAAGCGGCGTTGGCACGGCCACCCAGTATTTAACTATTTAGTGGCTTTGGGTGGCAGGCTAGAATGCCGCACGAATTGGCAGCTTTATGTTGTAGAAATGCAGCAGGCGCTGCAATTAATGGGCGTGGCAGCCAGCCTTCAGCAGCTTGCAGAAATAGAACAACCGCTCACCCCTTTTGAACGTAAATACGCAAAGAGCGGCCATGACCTTTGGCAGTTAACTGCACAATTAAATTAAGCGTTAAAAATAAGAGTTAAACCATGCTAGCCGATAGCCCTAAATCTACCCCTTCTGCTTTTGAACTAGAAGTACGCCGTGTTGCCAATAATCCTAACAAAGAAGCCTATCCACGCAAGGCGTTTAATGCACGAGGCAGCTTTGTTACCCGCTGCGATGCTTGCCGTATGCCATGCCTGTATTGCCTGTGTAAGTTTCGTACACCTGTTGAATCTAAGGCGGTTTTTTGGGTGTTAATGCACAGTAACGAAGCTTATAAGCCTACCAATACTGCACGGCTAATTGGCGACACCTTGCCAGAAACACGGGTATTTGAATGGAACAGAACTCAGCCACCCCAAGCTTTTTTAGATTTATTGGCTAATCCTGAATACCAGCCATTTTTAATTTTTCCAGACGACCAGCCCGATTACCAAGATAGGGTAGTTAACTTACCCACAGCCCGTTTAGGCCAAGAAGCACGTCGCCCAGCGTTTATTCTTTTAGATGGTACTTGGCGGCAAGCAAGGCGCATGTTTCGTAGTAGCCCTTGGTTGGCAGGTTTGCCTGTGTTGCCTTTGCACAGCACAGAAAAAACTGATTACCGTTTGCGCAAAGCCGCTTCAGAAGAACATTTATGTACTGCGGAAGTGGGAATCGAGTTATTAAAACTGGCAGGCGAAAAAAATGCGGCTGAAGTATTGGGTTATTACTTTAAAGTGTTTAACCAAGGTTATGCCGCTGCAAGGCACCAGAAGCCGACTTTAGAGCTGACTGATGCAATGCAGTGGTTGGTCGATTATCAGTCGGCTAGTGCGTCTAAATAGCGTTCTGCATCTAAAGCTGCCATGCAACCCATGCCTGCTGAAGTAACCGCTTGGCGATAGATGTGATCGCAGACATCGCCAGCGGCAAACACGCCTTTAATGCTGGTAGCAGTAGCGTTGCCTTCTAAACCCGATTTAATCTTAATATAGCCGTGTGCCATATCGAGCTGGTCGTTAAAAATCTCGGTGTTGGGTTTATGACCGATCGCAATAAACACACCTGCAACGGTTAGCTCTTGAGTTGAATCATCGGTGGTTGATTTTAGCTTTAAGCCAGTAACGCCCGTAGCATCGCCTAGCACTTCTTCTAGCTGATGATTCCAAAGAATTTCAACATTGCCGTTTTTGGCTTTTTCTAATAGCTGATCTTGCAGAATTTTTTCAGATCTTAGGCTGTCACGGCGGTGCACTAAGGTAACTTTTTTAGCAATGTTCGATAAATACAGCGCTTCTTCAACCGCAGTATTACCACCGCCTATCACGGCTATTTCTTGGTTTTTGTAGAAAAAACCATCGCAGGTAGCGCAGGCAGAAACACCGCGACCCATAAAGGCTTCTTCACTAGGTAAACCCAAATACATAGCGCTGGCGCCGGTAGCAATAATTAACGCATCACAAGTATAAGTGCCTTGATCGCCGGTTAAGGTGAAGGGGCGCTCTGTTAGTTCAACCTTGTTGATATGGTCAAACAGCACTTCGGTATCAAAGCGTTCAGCATGTTTACGCATTCTTTCCATTAAAACTGGGCCTTCAACGCCTTCGTTATCGCCTGGCCAGTTGTCTACTTCGGTGGTGGTGGTTAGCTGCCCACCCATTTGCATGCCAGTAATAAGTAAAGGTTTTAAATTAGCGCGGGCGGCATAAACAGCGGCGGTATAACCGGCAGGGCCTGAGCCTAAAATAATGAGTTTACTGTGGCGATTGTTGTTCATGGTGACCTCTTAAAAACCATAAAAAAAGGGGGAGCGGTTTGCACCGTTCCCCCAGTTTAGCACTTCTATAAGGCTAGGTGCCTTAAGGCTTATAGCTTGTCAGAAGCTTCTGCTAGGTAGTCTGCAACGCCTTTAGCGTCTGCTTTCATACCTTTTTGGCCAGGAGTCCAACCCGCTGGGCAAACTTCACCGTTTGTTTCGTGGAACTGAAGTGCTTCAACCATACGAATCATGTCATCAACGTTACGACCTAGGGGTAGGTTGTTAACCGTTTGGTGCTGAACGATGCCGTCTTTGTCGATTAAGAAAGAAGCGCGTAGTGCAACGCCTTCTTCTGGGTGCTCAATACCGTAAGCACGAGTAATTTCGTGCTTAACGTCGGCAACCATAGTGAACTTAACTGGACCAATACCGCCCTTGTCTGGGCTAGTGTTGCGCCATGCGTGGTGAGTGAACTGACTGTCAATTGAAACACCAATCACTTCAACGCCTAGCTCTTCAAACTTAGCCATGCGGTTGTCATGAGCAATAATTTCAGAAGGGCAAACAAAGGTGAAGTCTAAAGGCCAGAAGAATACCATGCGGTATTTACCGTTAGAGTCAGACAGCTTGTAGCTATCAACAATAGTGCCATCGCCTTTAACTGCGGGTGCATCAAAATCAGGTGCTTTACGAGTAACTAATACGCTCATGCTTAATGTCTCCTTTGAGAATTAATTAGAACTAATACTTAGGGTGAATTTGGACCTGTTAGCAAATGAGTTGCTAGGCAGGATGTGATAAAGAATAGGGTGTTAGCAGAAGTTAAGCAACTTGATTAAGTTAATTGATCCGATAGCCTTTAACAATCAAGCGGTTAGAAGGTATCTAGTTGCTTTTGCAGTGTATACTGCCAACCCTTTCTAAATATACCCGAGTGATAATCTGTTGAATAGCCGTCTTGTGTATGCCCACTTAGCATTAATTCTAGCTATGGTTATTTGGGGCAGCTCTTTTACTTTTTTAAAAATCGCTATTGAAGTAATGCACCCTATGCAGGTTATATTTTTACGTTTGCTGGTAGGTAGTATTGCTTTATTACCCTTTGTAGTTTGGCTAATCCGCGGGGTGCGTTACCAAGCCGGTGATTGGAAGTGGCTCTTGGCTATGGCTTTGTTTGAGCCTTGTTTATATTTTGTGTTTGAAGGTATGGCCATGAAGTACACTAGCGCTACTCAGGCAGGTTTGGTGACTAGCGTATTGCCTTTAATGATTGCTGCAGGTGCGTGGTTTTTCTTACGTGAAAAAATTGCTGCAAAACAATGGTTAGGTTTTTCTTTGGCAGTCGCTGGGGTAATTTGGATTTCAGTGCACAGTCAGGTGACTAGTCATGCACCTAACCCACCTTTGGGTAATTTTTTGGAGTTTTTAGCCATTCTTAGCGCAACAGGCTATACCTTGCTGGCGAAACACCTAAGCCACCGTTATAACCCTTTTTTCTTAACTGCTATGCAAACACTGTTAGGCACTCTGTTTTTTCTGCCTTTGGCGTTATTACAACCCCTGCCGACAAGCATTGAACCTAGGGCGCTAGAGGCGATTGTAATTATGGGGGTGGTGATTAGCGTGGGTGCTTATGGCTTGTACAACTTGGCGCTTAGCAAACTTACGGCAACGGTGGTTAGCACCTACATTAACCTAATACCCATTTTTAGCTTGTTCTTTGCCATGTTGATTCTGCATGAAAGCTTAAACCTACAACAGTGGTTGGCCTGTGGAGTAATTTTTGCTGGTATAGCAATAAGTCAGTCAAAGACAAGATTGGTGCAAGGAGAAGGAGAAGTGCAGAAATAATTGCTAAGCAACTAAATAGAAAAGGATGATTATAAAAAAGGGGCTTTCTAAGGGTATTAAAATTTAAGAAGGAATTTAAAACTAGATGCCATAAGGCTTAGAAAGGTTTTAGTGGTGCCGGCACCAAGAGTCGAACTCGGGACCTACTGATTACAAGTCAGTTGCTCTACCAACTGAGCTATGCCGGCTTCACTAAAAACTAGGTGGCTGGGGTAGGAAGATTCGAACTCCCGAATGGCTGGACCAAAACCAGCTGCCTTACCACTTGGCGATACCCCAACACTTTACCTAATTTGTTGCATTCTACATACATACGTTGATGGTGGCCAGAGGCGGAATCGAACCGCCGACACAGGGATTTTCAATCCCTTGCTCTACCGACTGAGCTATCTGGCCTCAACGGGAGCACATTAAATAGATTTGTCTCCAAGTCGTCAAGCGTTTATTTAAACTATTTTCAATTTATTTTGAAATTCTTTATTTATCAATGGGTTACGGTGTTAAATTATTTTTTCTCAGGTGGTACATAACCTTCAATTTGGTCTAATTCTTCATTGTTGAAGAACTTTTTCATCTGTTCTTGAAGGTATTCGCGCGCTTCTGGTTGAAAAACTTTTAGGCGTTTTTCATTAATTAAACGCGTTTGGTGTTCCATCCACTCATCCCAAGCTTGTTTTGAAATATTTTTTACAAGTTCTTGGCCGCGCTGCCCCGGTAAGGGTGGAATTGTTAGTGCAGGTAAATCTTTTTGGTATTTTTGACAAAAAACAGTGGTGGACATTAAGTCTCTCCTAAATTTTTTTGGCTAGTTAGATTTTTTAGCCTAGCAAGTAGGACAAAGAAGATAAGGCAAAGAAGGCAAAAGTTTTTTTACAGGTGCTGCTAAACCTATACTGCCGAATTGGTTGGGATCATACCAGCTTAAGTCTTGGCTGTAGTTGGCGCTATTTTCAGCTAGGTGCTGTGTTGGTAAGCGAGCAATGCAAAGGTGAAGGGTTAGGCGATAATGGCTAAATAGGTGTTCCTGCGTTGTTTCTGGAATGGCTTCTAAGTTAGCAAGTTTGGCAAGGGGTTGGTGGGTTGCTAACCACTTTTTTAGTTCTAATTGGCTAGTAAATTCTGGCAGGCTCCACAAACCACCCCAAATGCCTTGGTCGGGTCTTTTTTCTAGCTGTATTTGCTCTTCGTTGAATAAAGCAAGGCCATACCGTGTTTTATGAGGCAGTATTTTTTTAGGGCGAGGGGTGGGAAGTATCGCGGTTAGGTTTTGTGCTTTGGCAGCACAACCACTGGCTACTGGGCAAAGTTCGCACTTAGGTTTGCTGCGTGTACAAAGCGTAGCGCCTAAATCCATAATCGCTTGAGTGTATTCAGGCAGTTGTTCGTTAGGGGTTAATTTATCTGCCGCTTGCCATAGTTGGCGAGTAACTTCAGCTTTGCCATACCAGCCTTCAATGGCAAAATAGCGAGCCACCACCCGCTTAACGTTACCGTCTAAAATTACCGCCCTTTGCCCCGTACTAAAAGCACAAATAGCTGCGGCTGTTGAAGGGCCTATACCTGGGAGTGCTTGCATGGCTGTAAGGCTGTTTACTGGAAATTCGCCTTGGTAGTCATTAACCACTTGTTGGGCGCAGCGGTGCAGGTTTCTGGCACGGGTGTAATAACCTAAACCGCTCCACAGGTGTAAGACCTCATCGCTGGTGGCGGCAGCAAGGCTGGCAACGTTTGGAAAGTGGGCAATAAAACGCTGGTAATAATCAATTACGGTGATTACCTGCGTTTGCTGTAACATGATTTCAGAAACCCAGATATTGTAGGGGTGGCGGTTTTCTTGCCAAGGCAGGCTTTTACGGCCGTGGGTTAAGTACCAAAGCAGCAGTTGGTTAGCAAAGGTGTTAGTTGGCATACTTTTCTCTAGGTTATTTTCATTAATTTAAATATATAGATTTGACTTGCATGTTAAGCTTGTTAATATTTGCATTCAAAATTATTGAGTTCTAGGTTGTTTTCTTGCATGAATCAAAATCTATAATAACAAAACTTTAGCAGTACCTTAGTAAAGGGTAAGCTATTGACCTTTAACCGACCTCTGAAAGAGAGTGTAAGAGATGGATTCTCTAGCTTTACAGGATGACCAAAAAGTAGCCACTGCTCAGCAGTTACGATTAAGGCGTTCTTTAATGGCTGTGGGTGCTGGTTTTGCCAATAGTCTAGTTGTATTAGTTGCTTGGCAGCTGGGTTATGTTCTTTTTGGTGTAGAACCTTTGCTTGCTTATTTGGCCATTTCAAGCCTTGGCTATCTATTATTCCCTTGGTTAATTTATACCCAAAGAAACCTAAAATATTCTGACCCAAGCATGACTGGTATGCAGATAGGTTGGCAGTTTTTTATGGTTATAATATGTATGTATACTGCGCCGGGTATTCGTGAGTTATTCATCGTTAATTTTTTACTCATTCTTTTATTTGCTGTTTTTCGTTACCCTCCTAGACGCCTACCTATTTTATCTTTGATGTTATTATGTAGTTATTTGTTAGTTATTTTAGCTCAGGTAGCTTGGGTTCCTGCATCACTTCATTGGCAGCATGAAGTGATAACCAGTTTGGTTTTTATACTGGGTTTAATTGGTGTTAGTTTACTTGGTTTTGAAATAGGTAATCTGCGGGTTGCTTTAAAAAAACGTAATGAACACCTAGCTATTTTAACAGCTAAAAATGAACAGCTAGCTGTAACAGATGATTTAACAGGTTTATATAATCGCCGCCATTTAATGCGTATTTTGCGCCGCCAAAAAAGTTTAAGTGACCGTGGTGATTATTGTTTTTCTATAGGCTTTATTGATCTTGATCACTTTAAGCAAGTTAATGATACTTATGGGCATGGTTCAGGTGACAAAGCGTTAATAGCCGTTGCCAGAGCAATTAACCTTAGTTTACGCGATGTTGATTACGTGGCGCGTATTGGTGGTGAAGAGTTTGTTGTGGTGCTTTCACAAACTGATTACGCCGAAGCCTTGCGTATTGCCGAGCGTTTACGTGCTGACCTAGAAGGCTTGGTAATAGAGTTGGCAGAAGGTTACCCAGATTTATCGTTAACCACTTCTGTAGGCATTGCTACTTATAAGCCTGAAGAATCAATAAATACTTTAATACAAAGAGCTGATAAAGCGGTTTATGCTGCTAAAACGTGTGGCCGTAACTGTGTTGTTGGTGAGGCAGAGTTGCCTGAAGAGTTACTGAAAACAGAGGTTGAAGAAACCAAGCTAGCAATGAATGATTTTTCTTTATTAGAAGAAGTGGCAGAAGAAGTAGCTGCTAGTCATCAAGCTGCGAGTCAACAACCTATTTAGCGCCTTGCTTGAAAGAAGTCTTCTAACTGTTTTTTAGCTGCTGCTTGTAATAACCCACCTTTTACTTCTAGCCTATGATTAAACCAAGGTTGTGCGGGTAGGTTGCATACTGAGGCAATTACGCCTGTGCGCGGTTCTTTAGCGCCGTAATGAAGGGTTTTAATGCGGGCATTAATAATAGCACCTAGGCACATGGTGCAAGGTTCTAAAGTAACGTAAAGGGTGCAGTTGTTTAAGCGGTAGTTGCTGGTGTTTTTACAGGCATCACGTATGGCCTGAATTTCAGCATGAGCCGTAGCATCTTGCTGGCTAATGCATTGGTTAAATCCTCTTCCAATTATTTCACCTTCGGCATTAACTAGCACAGCGCCTACAGGCACCTCGCCTAGAGTAGCCGCTTGGGCAGCTAACTCTAAAGCTCGGTGCATATAGAATTCAGGCTTGTGAGCCATTATTCCCTTTCACTATTATTCCCATTCAATAGTTGCCGGTGGCTTAGATGAAACATCGTAAGCAACGCGTGACACTTGTGGTAGTTCAATAATAATGCGGCTGGAAACTTTTTCTAAGAGCTCATAAGGCAGGTGCGCCCAGCGAGCGGTCATAAAGTCGATAGTTTCTACTGCACGTAGGGCAATAACCCATTCGTAGCGGCGAGTATCGTCAATTACACCCACTGATTTGATTGGTAAGAAAACCGCAAAAGCTTGGCTGGTTTTTTCATACCAACCGGCAGCGCGTAGTTCTTCAATAAATATTGCATCGGCTTCACGTAAAATATCGGCATATTCTTGTTTAATTTCACCAAGAATACGCACACCCAAACCCGGTCCTGGGAAGGGGTGGCGGTAAACCATGCCGTGAGGCAAACCTAGCTCTACACCAATTTTACGAACTTCATCTTTGAAGAGTTCACGCAAGGGTTCAACTAGATCCATCCGCATGGAGTCTGGCAGGCCACCTACGTTATGGTGTGACTTAATGGTGTTGGCTTTGCCGTCTTTTATGGCTATCGATTCAATAATATCGGGGTAAATAGTGCCCTGAGCTAAGAAATCGACATCGGTTAGTTTGGCGGCTTCTTCATCAAAAACATCAATAAAGGTATTGCCGATAACTTTACGTTTGGCTTCTGGGTCGCTAATACCTTTAAGCCTGTCTAGGAAAAGCTTGGCTGCATCCACACGGATAACATTCACCCCCATATTTTGGGCAAACATTTCCATGACTTGATCGCCTTCATTTTTACGCATTAGGCCGTGGTCAACAAATACGCAGGTCAACTGCTTGCCGATAGCTTTATGAAGCAACGCCGCAACCACTGAAGAGTCGACACCACCAGAAAGGCCAAGCAATACTTTTTTATTGCCTACTTGGTCACGCACTTGCTTAATCATATTTTTAATGATTTCAGCAGAAGTCCAGAGGGCTTCACAAGCACAGGCTTCTAACACAAAGTGCTTAAGCTGGTTGCGTAACTCTTCATCTTTAGCTTGCAAAGTGTTGCTAACTTCTAGTTTTGGTACCTTAAGTGCCGAAACAGCTGGTGAAACGTTATTAGCGGCCGGTTCAGGAGCGTTAACTAAAATAACGCCCCTAGGTGCTAAGGCGAGTAAGTCAGCTTCCTTCATGTCATGGGCATGAATTTCACAATAAACACCCAAGTCACGAACGCAACGTGCAACGAGTTGGGTGTACTGGGAACCAAAATCTAAAATTAAGATTTTGTGTGCGTGAATATCAGACATGATTTAGGCCCTTTTTTAGCTAACGCGGTAGTTGGGTGCTTCTTTAGTAATTTGTACATCATGAACGTGTGATTCTTGAATACCGGCACCAGTAATTCTTACAAAACTGGTTTTACTACGCATCTCTTCAATGCCATTGCTGCCGGTGTAACCCATAGAAGCGCGTAGTCCACCCATTAGCTGGTGAACAATGGCGCTCATGGCACCCTTGTAAGGAACACGGCCTTCAATGCCTTCTGGAACGAGTTTTTCAACGCCAGCATCCTTGTCTTGGAAATAGCGGTCTGAAGAACCTTGTGATTGACCCATAGCGCCCAGTGAACCCATGCCACGGTAAGCTTTGTAAGTACGGCCTTGGAAAAGCTCAACTTCGCCCGGTGCTTCTTCAGTACCGGCTAGTAAACCGCCGACCATAATAACGTGTGCGCCAGCGGCTATGGCTTTGGCTAGGTCGCCAGAAAAACGTACACCGCCATCAGCGATTAATGGAATACCGTAGGGCTTAAGTGCTTCAGCAACATTAGAAACAGCGGAAATTTGTGGCACGCCTACACCGGCAACGATGCGTGTGGTACAAATTGAACCAGGGCCAATACCGACTTTAACGCCATCAGCACCGGCTTCTGCTAGGGCGACTGCCGCCGCCGCAGTGGCAATATTGCCGCCAATCACGTCTATTTGTGGAAAGTTTTCTTTAACCCAGCGTACACGGTCAATAACGCCTTTGGAGTGGCCGTGAGCAGTGTCAACAACAATCACATCCACACCGGCTTCTACTAGCGCGGTAACACGGTCTTGTGTTTCAGGGCCAGTGCCAACAGCAGCGCCAACTCTTAGGCTGCCGTTACTGTCTTTAGTGGCGAGTGGGTAGGTTTGGGCTTTTTCTACATCGCGGAAAGTAACCAAACCACGCAAGTTGAACTGGCCATCAACTAATAGCATTTTTTCAATGCGGTGCTCATAAAGACGCGCTTTAATTTCTTCAAGTGGCGTATTAACCAGTGCTGTAATTAGCTTGTCTTGGGGGGTCATAATGGCGGCTACGGTATCGCCACCGTGGGGTTTTACGCGTAAGTCACGGCCAGTCACTATGCCCACTAGCTTGCCTGAATCGACAACAGGAAAGCCTGAAAAGCCATACTCTTCGGCCATTTTCAGTAGTTCATGAATTTTAGTGGTGGGTGAAACGGTTACTGGGTCTTTAACAACCACGCTTTCATATTTTTTAACTTTACGCACTTCAGCCGCTTGCTGAACAATGGTCATATTCTTATGAATAATGCCAAGGCCGCCTTCTTGTGCCATAGCTATGGCTAGGCGAGCTTCAGTAACTGTGTCCATTGCCGCTGACACTAAAGGAATATTGAGTTCCACGTTGCGTGTGATTAGGGTTTTTAGGCTGACGTCTTTAGGCAGGATCTCGGAGTAACCGGGTACCAGCAAAACATCATCGAAGGTGAAAGCTTCTTCAACGATACGTAACATAGATGACCTGCAATTCTGGGGGGTGAAGGAAGAAAATAATCTTGCCATTTTAGCTGAACTAGGGATTATCGTAAACGCTAGGTTTTAATAAACGCTGGTTTAGCTGTTAAACACTTGTAAAGGATGGCTCGCATCCTGATCTTGATATGTTAGATTAGCAGGCTTGCTATTGGTTTACTGTTTTAACAAGGATACCCGCTTAAATGACCGCCTCCAGTACCGGAGAAGTTTTTCCTCCCACCAATTCAGTAGGGTTGGTAGAACCACAAGTATGCCAATTTAATCAGCCATTAAAGTTAGCTAGCGGCAGTGTGCTACAAGACTGGCAATTAATGGTGGAAACCTACGGCGAGCTTAATGCAGATGCCAGCAATGCTGTGCTTATTTGCCACGCCTTGTCGGGTAATCACCACGCTGCTGGCTACCATTCAGAAGAAGATACCAAGCCCGGCTGGTGGGATGCTTATATAGGTCCTGGTAAGCCTATTGATACTCGCCACTTTTTTGTAGTGTCGCTAAATAATTTGGGTGGCTGCCACGGTTCGACCGGCCCTTCTTCTTTAGATCCTGCTACCGGCCAGCCATTTGGCCCAGACTTTCCCGTCTTAACCGTCAGTGATTGGGTGGATTCTCAAGCACTTTTAGCCGACCGCTTAGGTATTCAACAATGGGCGGCAATAGTGGGCGGTAGTTTAGGCGGTATGCAGGTTTTAGAATGGTCGTTACGTTACCCACAACGCCTGCGCCATGCGGTAGTGGTTGCTAGCTCGCCTAAGTTATCGGCACAAAATATCGCCTTTAATGAAGTGGCTCGCCAAGCCATTATGTCCGACCCTGATTTTCGTGATGGGCGTTACCAAGAAGCTGGGGTTATTCCACGGCATGGTGTGGCTTTAGCACGCATGGTTGGGCACATTACTTACTTGTCTGAGCATTCCATGGGTGAGAAATTCGGTCGTGACTTGCGTACCGATAAACTCAATTACGGCTTTGGTGTCGATTTTGAAGTGGAATCTTATTTGCGCTATCAGGGTAAAAGTTTTTCTGAACGCTTTGATGCCAATACCTATTTGTTAATGACCAAAGCCTTAGATTATTTCGACCCTGCCGAAGCGTTTGATGGCGATTTAGTGAAGGCTTTAGAACCCATTCAGTGCCGTTTCTTAGTGGTTAGCTTTAGTACCGACTGGCGTTTTTCACCGCGCCATTCTGAAGAATTAGTGAATGCTTTAACTGCTGCCCAAAAACGTGTTAGTTATGCACGCATTAAATCGCCGCATGGGCACGATGCTTTTTTAATTCCCGATGAGCGTTATGAAGCCGTCTTTACCGCCTTTATGCAGCGCGCTGCCCAAGAAATTAAGCAAGGGGAGGCAAGTTAAATGCGCCAAGACTTAACCATTATTGCCAACTGGGTAAAGCCCAACAGCCGTGTATTAGACTTAGCTTGTGGCGATGGCGAGCTGCTGCACTATTTAGAAGAAAACAAAGGTGTGGTGGGTTATGGCCTAGAAATAGATGCCGATGAAATAACCGCTTGTATTGCCAGAGGTGTCGATGTTTTAGAGCAGGACTTGAACCGTGGTTTAAGCAACTTTGCAGACAGCAGTTATGACACAGTGATTATGACGCAAGCCATGCAAGTGCTAAGACGCCAAGACCTCGCTCTTGAAGAAATGCTGCGTGTTGGGCAGGAAGCCATAGTAACTTTTCCTAACTTTGCACATTGGTCTAACCGCTTTTATTTAAGCTGGAAGGGTCGCATGCCTATGTCTAAAACCCTGCCGCACCAGTGGTACGACACGCCCAATATTCACTTATTTACTTTTAAAGATTTTGAAGCCTTGTGTCACGACAAAGGATTAAAGGTTCTAGATAGAACGGTCGGCGACTTTGCTTATAAAAGTCATTGGAAAGCACGTTTATGGCCGAACTTATTTGGTGAAGTGGCTATCTACAGAATAGGTCGCTAAAGAATAGGTCGCTAATTTTTATTGAGGAATTGCACTATGTTGCGTCGAAACTTTTTATTGTCAGGATTCTTGTTGGTTGCTCTAAGCTTGTTGCCGCTGACGCTTTTTGCTCAAGATAAAAATATGGAGCGAGTAGGCGAATACGAAATTTACTACGATGTATTGCCAACCAGCTTTTTAAACCCGCAGGTTGCCCAAGGTTATGGCGTGGTGCGTAGCAAAGGCCAAGGCATGGTAAGAGTGACTGTTTTACACCGCCTAGCCGACGGCACTAGCGAAGCTGTTAAAGCAAGGGTTTCTGGTCATGCGGGCAACTTAGCCGGCCAGTTAAATGGTTTAAGTTTTCATACCCATGAAGTGGGTCAAAACCAAGGCATTTTTAACCTAGCCACCTTCCGTTTTGTTCACGATGACCCAATGCGCTTTAACTTGCGTGTGACTTACGATCCTAAAAAGCCAGCCCATGAGTTAGCTTTTATTCGTCGCCTTTATATGGATTAAGCTATGACTCCTTCTAAGACTAAACAAACACTCATTCTTGCCAGTGGCAATGCTGGCAAATTAAGCGAGTTTTCAGGCTTATTAGCGCCCTTAGGTTGGCAGGTTGAAGCGCAAAACTTGCACCAAGTACCCGAAGCGGCTGAAACAGGTTTAACCTTTGTTGAAAATGCCATTATTAAAGCCCGTAACGCTGCCCTACATACTGGCTTTGCTGCTTTGGCGGATGATTCAGGGATTGAAGTCGATGCTTTGCAAGGCGCGCCAGGGATTTATTCCGCCCGTTTTGCTGGCGAAGGCAGTAAAGATGCAGACAATAATGCCTACCTATTAAAAAAACTCCAAAATGTACCCGCAGCAGAACGCACGGCTCGTTATTGGTGTGTGCTGGTGTTTTTACGTTTTGCTGAAGACCCAACCCCGGTTATTGTACAGGCGAGTTGGGAGGGGCAAATATTAACTGCGTCCAAGGGCGAAGGCGGCTTTGGTTATGACCCTTTGTTTTGGTTGCCCGAACTAGGCAAAACAGCGGCAGAGTTAAGTAGCGAGTTAAAAAACCAACTCTCGCACCGTGGCATTGCTAGCCAACAACTAATTCAGGCATTAAACCAGCGCTATCCTGCTAATGATTGAGTTAGCCAAGCCTTTACCGCCTTTATCCCTTTATGTGCACCTGCCTTGGTGTGTTCAAAAGTGTCCCTACTGTGATTTTAATTCTCATGCGCTAGATACCAGTGCGGGTGCTAAACCTCGCCTAGATGCCTTGGTCGAAAAGCAGTATGTTCAAGCTTTGTTGGCTGATTTAGATTTTGATTTAAAAGCTTTTCCAGACGTAGCTGAACGCCCGATTGTTTCTATTTTCTTTGGTGGCGGTACGCCAAGCTTAATGTCGCCGCAAGGTTATCAAGCATTTTTTGCCGGTTTAAAAAGCCGCTTACAGCTAGTGGCCGATTGTGAAATTACCCTAGAAGCCAACCCTGGCACGGTAGAGCAAGGCAAATTCAGCGGTTACCGTGAAGCGGGGATTAATCGTTTATCCATGGGCGTGCAGTCTTTTGCAGACCAACAGCTTAAAGCTCTAGGGCGCATTCATAGTGGGCAAGAAGCGGTTACCGCCGTGGCTGCAGCACGCAAAGCTGGCTTTGATAACTTCAACCTAGACCTAATGCATGGCTTGCCAGAACAAACTCAAAGCTTGGCGCTGGCCGACATTCAACAAGCGTTGGATCTACAGCCTACTCACTTATCTTGGTATCAGCTGACCTTAGAACCTAATACCGAGTTTTTTCGCCGCCCACCTAAGTTGCCGGAAGAAGATACTCTAGCCGCTATTCAAGATGCGGGTAGCGAGCTTTTGCAGCAGGCAGGATTTATTCACTATGAAGTCTCGGCTTTTGCTCTTAAAGGCAAACAAGCTAGGCATAACCTGAACTATTGGAGCTTTGGCGATTACCTAGGCATAGGCGCTGGCGCGCATGGCAAGTTAAGCCGCTTTAATTCGGCAGGCGAACTGGTCATTGAAAGGCGTTGGAAAACTCGTCAGCCACAGGCTTATTTGTCACGCTTAATTGAAGGGCGTAAT
>JAAYGA010000374.1 GCA_012727935.1 Pseudomonadaceae bacterium
CGTTTGCGGTAGGTGACTACACTGCTTGGTGCTACTTCCAGTTCATAAGCAATGGTTTCACTTTTTTTTCCTTGTAAAACAGCAGCACATACTTGGCGCTCACGTTCTGAAAGAAAAGCCAAAGGACCTTGGCTGAGCTGTGCTTGATTTAACTGGTAATGCTTGCTCACTAAAAGGCCTAGAAGTTGACCTATCGCTTGCTGTTGGTTTCTTGGTACTAGCTGATCAAAGTTTGCAGTGCGGTGATAAAGGTTAATATAAAAGTTGCCTGCTTCACTGCCATAAATCACTGAAAACTTATCTTTAAAACCAGGCTCATCAAAATAACGATTACGGTAGTTTAAACTCATATCATCTAGCAAGTCAGCTAAACGAATTAAGGTAACCTCGCCGGGCAAACTGCTTTTTAAAGTTGAAAAATTGGGGTCTTGCATATAAAGGCGCTCGGTAACGTAAGATTCTGCTAACTTTTTACCCGAAGCATTTTGATTAAAGTCTTTAAAAAGTAAGGTGCTGACCTTTTCTCCATCGGCACAGAAAAAAATCATGCATTGGTCTGCGCCAAGCTCTTTATTAATCCACTTAAGGAAAGGTTCAAAAAAATCAGCTTTTCCTAAAGCACTTAATAGAACTAACTGTCCCCTTGTTGGCAACCAATCAACTTTAGTAAGCGCCATGCTTCCCACCTACTTTACTCAAGAATACTAAGATAAAAAAAGGGCCACTTTTATAAGCAGCCCTTTAGGATAATAACTCGCTTCTAAATGCGATTAGGTTAACAGATACTCGCTACTCGGCTAAGAATCTTTTTAAAGGTTGCTAGCTCTTCTTCGCTGAACTCGCCAAACACTTTTTCTTGCTGTTGGCGAGCCAGAGTCCAAAGGCCTTCTGCTTCTTCTTCACCCTTAGCTGTAATGCTATAGGTTTCCTGATTGCAGTTAATCAACCCTTTTCTTTGTAGAATAGCTGCCGCATTATCGACTTCGCCTTCAGGCATATTAACTTCTCTTAATAGTGCTGAGCGGTCTAGCTTAGAAGATTCTTGTAATACCATCAGCATACGCGCTTCACTGGTGCGCAAGCCTGAAGAAAGCTGTAAGGGCGCATAGTCAGTTTGGTAGGCACGTGTTGCTTGCAACATTTGGTAGTAATAATGGTCTTTAAAACGTGATTTCAAACGCTCTATTGCTGCTGGCTCGCCTTCTTTTTTGCTGGGGAAACGCGAATGCGGCATAACAACTGAGTAGCTACCCTGATGGTAAACCAGTGGCGCACGGCCTGAATCTTCAAAATCGACTACTTTACCAATTAGAATCCAGTGATCGCCACCATCTAGCGTTTGGTAGGCTTCACACTGAAAGGTTGCAGCACAATCGGGTAGTAAAGCGGCTTTACCTAAGCCATCGGTGTACTGAACTTCTGCAAACTTATCATCATTTGGGCGGGCAAAGTGATTAGATACATCTATTTGGTCTGCGGCTAAAATATTAACGGCAAAATGGCTGGCCTTTTCAAAAATTTCACAGCTACCCGAGCGCTTATCAATACTCCAGAGTATTAAAGCTGGCTCTAAAGAAACTGAGTTAAAGCTATTCGCAGTAACTCCCGCTCTTTCGCCTTCAGGCGTAGTGGCTGTAATGACGGTAACACCCGTAGCAAAGTTACCTAAAGCACGACGAAAGGCTTTAGAGTCGAATTCAGTTATTGGATTGCTCATAACAGCACCTTTTAACAGATTAAAAAATTTAGGAGCACAAACCCTTATTAACTAAAGTTTGTGCTCCTAGTCAATCCAGCTTAATTAAAGTAAAGCAGGGTCTGGATCTAAGCCTAGCAATTCACGACCAATAATTTGCGCACACACATCATAGTCAGTATAAGCGTGAGCAGCTGTCATGTTCGATTCACGCCATAAACGCTGCGCTTCACGGTCTTTGTACCAGTTAGAAGCACCCATCACTTCCCATAAACGGTTAACTGCCTGTACACACATTTTAATCGCATAAGCTTGGTTAGTACGCCAATGCGCTAGGGTGTAACGGTCTGGGTATTCGTGACGTTCGCCGTATTCTTTATGCTCTTGCCAAGTTTTTTCTAGGTAAGCACGCGCAGCACTCACCTGCTGATAAGA
>JAAYGA010000375.1 GCA_012727935.1 Pseudomonadaceae bacterium
CTTAAGCTTGCAGCAATTTATTCCTTTTAGTGGCTTATTATTAGAAGCAAACCTGTTGAATGGCATACAAACCAACCCAGCCGGTGGTGATTTAAAGTTATTATTACAACAAGCAAGCGTGTTACTAAGAGAAGGGCTTGCCAACACTAGCAATACACAGCCTCGACAACAGCTATTGCAACAGTTATCCCAACAAGTACAAAGTGCTGAATCACGTATTCAGACATTACAGCAAAATAGCCTGCAAGCCACGCAAGCCGCACATGACCGAGGGCAACCAGCACAAATAGTGCAGTTAGATTTACCCTACTCAGTGCGTGGTGACTGGTTTCAAGCCCAGTTAGAAATACGCCATTGGATAGAAGAAAAAGATGCTGAAGCAGCGTTAGATGAAATGGAAAAAAAAACACGCAGCTGGGAAGTTCAACTAGGTTTCACCCTAGCCAACTGGGGGAAAATTCATACCCTCTTACGCCTTAAAGGCGAAGTATTAAAAGCCAGTGTTTGGATAGAAACGGAAGAGTCGTTTGGACCTATTAAAAACCAAGCAGAATTGCTTGCAGCACGTTTAAGGCGATTAGGAGCTGATGTAGAAGAAGTGTCTTGTTATTTAGGCACACCGCCACCCTTAACCACAGCAGAAAATCAGCAACAAATTATTGATACACGGATATAACATGCGATTAGACAAAGGTAATTCAATCCGCCCAAAGCGGGCGGTGGCTTTACAATATGATGGGTTAGGTGCGCCCCGTTTAACGGCTAAGGGCTGTGCTGAAACAGCAGAAAGAATTATGGCAGTAGCAGCAGAACACGGCATACCCGTTCATGAAGACCCTGAACTGGCTGCCGCTTTGGCCCACCTAGATTTAGGCGATGAAATTCCTGAGCTACTTTACCTAGCCATTGCCGAAGTTTTAGCTTTTGTCTATGACCTAGACACTTTACGAAGTAAAACTAGCGGCCAACAAGACTAGTTAATTAAGAGCGTAACGCTCTTCTTTATAGGGGTGGTCTTTTTGTGCTTTTAATTCAGAATGAACCAAGGTTATTAATTCAGCTTCAACACGCGCCAAACCACAGTTATTAATTAAATCTTCAGCTGTTGCGCCCATTTCAACTAAACGCACAGCATAGGCATAAGGAAGGCTGCCTGGGTCACGTTGTTCAAATTCCATTTGTCTCTCCATGGTTGAATTAAGGCGTTTTTCTACCTCAACCAAACGTTGTCCTACACCTATAGCACCACTGCCCATTGCATGGGTTTCATTTCTTAACGCTTTCACCAGTAAATGTGTTTCTCTACGGGCATCATTAAGTTTTTTATTTAACTTACGGATATGTGAGAAACACACTAATGACGTACCCAAACCTAGAGTGGCTAACAAGAGTGCGATTATCTCAAACCAGCCAATCGTAGGTAAGATCATTAGATACCCGCCAAATCAGACCATTCTTCTTCTGACATTAGCTTGTTCAGTTCAACCAAAATAAGTAACTCATTATTCTTGTTACAAACACCTTGAATGAACTTAGCACTTTCTTCGTTACCAACATTGGGGGCAGTTTCAATTTCTGATTGCTTCAAATAAACCACCTCAGCCACTGAGTCAACCATAATGCCGACTACTTGCTGGTCTGCTTCAATAATCATAATGCGTGTTGAATCGCTAACATCGCTGGCTGGCAAACCAAAACGCTGGCGTGTATCTATAACTGTAACCACGTTACCGCGCAGGTTAATTATGCCTAGCACGTAATCAGGCGCACCAGGAACAGGAGCGATTTCTGAATAGCGAAGCACCTCTTGAACCATCATGACATTGATGCCATAAGTTTCTTGTGCAAGGCGAAAAGTTACGTACTGAAGTACCAAATCAGAGGCACTTTCAGCCTGAAATTTTTGTGGGCTAGACATGGTTCAATCCTTTCGTTCATATTTGGGGAACACCCATTGGCGTTAATGCTAATACACCTAGGGTAACAAACATAGTGCCTAGGTAATTATCTCTTCTTGATACTAAACAGTTTTATTCATTATTTAACTTTTTAAGTGCCTTTAAGTTTACTGGTTCTAAATCGCCGTGGCCTTGTTTTAGCAAACGATCAAACGCAGTTGCATCAATTAAAGCACACATATGCTCTATTACTGTGCCTGCTAACCAAGGACGCTTACCTAAAGACGTACGCCAACGCACCTGTTCTGGCTTTAAGCTAATAGAGCGGTCAACCTCATTGCAAGCCAAACCCCAGGTGCTGTCATGAATACGAATAACTAGCTTGTAGGGGTCTTGATTCTTTTTAATTAAAGCTGGTGGCAACACCCACTGAGCAGTATCAACCATTGATATATTCATTTTATTATTGCGTAAAATGCCAATAAACCAATCGGGTTGACCAAATAAAGGCGTTGGCTGCTTTTCAATTTTAATAATACCACCTAGCTCAACCAGTGGCACAGCCAGTGTTAAGCCTTTTACTTTAAATAATAAACACTCGAAACGCTCTTGCGCCCAAATAGGACGACCATCTTTCCAACCCGGCGGTGAAGGTGGCTGACCAGCATCAAGGTCTTCTTCTTTAACAGCAGTTTCTATCGAGGTTTCAACTAGAGGTTCAGCTTCAACAACTAATTCTTCTGTAAACGTTTCTTGAAAATCTTCTGTAAATGCCTCTGCAAACTCTTCCTCTACAAGTTCTTCTTCTACTGCTTCAGCTGTTTCAATTTCTTCTACCAAATCGGCCAGTGTTTCTATGGCTGGCTCAAAACTAGGTAAATTTAAATTCGGTAAAATAACCTGAGAACTAGTGAAAGATTCTTCTAACTGTACAGGACGACCTAAATCTTCAGCAAATGGCTGAGGTGCCTGCTTAAATTGCAGCATCGATTCACTTAGCTGCCTTGCCTGCAAAGATTCTTCACGAGGTGCTTCATCGAATCCACCACCTGAAAATGCAGCAGCAAACTTAGATGCCTGAGATTCACCTTGTATTTCTAGCGGCTCTATAGACGGTTCTTCTAGTAAGTCATCGTGAAGCAACGCATCTAAATAATCTTCAATTGCCTGTTGAGGGGTGTCGTGCCAAGTCATTAAATACCCTCCTTACCAAGTACACCTTGCTTGCGTAACTCCGCTTCTTTTTCTTGTAAGAACTTTAACAAGACAGTGTAAGCGTGTACACCACGGCTATTAGGGTCGAGCATAGAAACGGGCATACCTACTACACTAGCATCACGAAACTTAGTATCAACAGGTACCATAGAATGCCAAATCACATCACCATAAGTGTTGCGTAATAAGCGAAGGCTTTGAATTGAAGCTTGGGTACGACGATCATACAAGGTTGGCACTACAGTGTAAGGAAGCCCTTGTTTACGCGCTTTATTAATCATTTTCAAAGTACGCATCATACGCTCTAAACCTTTAATGGCTAAGAATTCAGTCTGTACTGGAATAATTAACTGCTCACAAGCTGCTAAGGCATTAATCATTAATAAACCCAGAACAGGCGGGCTATCAATTAGCACATAATCAAAACGATTCCATAACTGAGCCAAAGATTTTGCAATCACTAAGCCCATACCGCCTTTACCACTCATCTGCCGCTCTAGTGTTGCTAAAGCGGTTGAAGCAGCCATTATTTTTATGCGATCGTGGGTGGTATCTAACAATAAACTAGCAGGCAAAGATTCAGGTACTTGTTTATGTTGGAAGAGGTCGTAGACACTTTTTTCAACGCTGTCTGGATCATATTTAAAATAGCTAGTTAATGAACCGTGAGGATCTAAATCAAGTAACAAAACTTGATGACCGCGATCTGCAAGAATACCGCCGAGCGTCACTGCTGTTGTTGTTTTGCCAACACCGCCCTTTTGATTAGCGACTGCCCAGACATGCATACCTGATTTAACTCCTAATTTGCCACCAATATTCAGGTGACATCACTAATTAACTTATCGGAAATATCGGCAAGATTAATAATTTCATCGGCTAATCCAGCTTTAGCAATTGCCATAGGCATACCGTAAATCACTGAACTTACTTCATCTTGCGCCCAAACAACAGAACCTGTTTCTTTTAACATCCGAGCTCCTTCTCTACCGTCTGAACCCATGCCAGTTAAGACCACCCCAAGCACTTTACCAGGATAAACTTTTGCAGCTGAACCAAAGGTTACATCAACACAGGGTTTATAGTTTAAACGCTCGTCACCGTCTAAAATTCTGACCGTGCCACCACCACGTTTATCAATCATCATCTGTTTGCCACCAGGTGCAAGCAAAGCCAACCCGGGCCTTAACTGGTCACCATCTTTAGCCTCTCTAACTTCAATTTTACAAAGGCTATTTAATCTTTCAGCAAAAGCACCTGTAAAAGTAGAAGGCATATGCTGAATTAATACAATAGGTGCAGGAAAACTAGCCGGCAAACTTGTTAAAACAGTTTGCAACGCCATAGGGCCACCAGTTGAAGTGCCTATCATCAATAAAGAAAAATGACGTGGCTGTGGCTTAGGTTTAGGTGCAGCAACAAGGTTTGCTTTCGCCGCTGCACGGTCTACTTGAAGTTGTTGTTGGCTCTTTTTTGCACCTTCACGCCTTGCAGCAATGCGCTCGGCAAGGCTTAATCGACCTTCTGTTTCTGTACCAGCCAACTTTCTTGCTGGTGCAACTTTATCGGCAAGACTTCCAGTAACCGGTGTTGCTGATACCAAAGAAGACCTTGCCAACCTTGCCCTAGCTTGCACACCACCACTTTTAGCAACAGTCAATATACGCTCGCATAATACGCGAGCCATTTTTTCTGTATTGCGTGATATATCTTCAAATTTTTTTGGCAGGTAATCTATCGCACCTGCCTCTAAGGCATCTAAGGTTACTCTTGCACCTTCATGCGTTAGTGAAGAGAACATAAGTACTGGCGTCGGTTGTTTTGCCATGATTTCGCGAACCGCAGAAATACCATCCATAACCGGCATTTCATAATCCATAGTGATGACATCGGGTTTTAGTTCAAGCGTTTTATCAACAGCTTCACGGCCATTAGAAGCAGTTCCTATAGCCTTTAAACGTGGGTCTGTTTCTAATAGTTCACACACCCTGCGCCTAAAAAAACCTGAATCATCAACCACCAGAACGGTGATTGGCATTTTTATCTCCCAAACCTATTCATAACTAACCTAGCCTAATCAACTCAACGGCGGCCTGTATAGTGATTCAACAAACCAGGAATATCGAGTATCAAAGCAATTCGACCATCACCTGTTATGGTTGCACCAGCCAAACCGGGCGTGCCATGCAGCATAGTGCCTAAAGGCTTGATAACCACTTCTTCTTGGCCAATTAAATCATCGACCACAAAACCCACGTGCAAATTACCTATAGCCACAACAACTACGTGTGCTTCACGCATTTCTTCTTTTGATATTTCACGCTTTGCAGGGTCTCTAATTAACCAGCGACGTAAATAAAAGAGCGGCAAGGTGCGATCACGAATAATAATAACTTCATGCCCATCAATTTTGTTTGCACGTGAAACATCCAGCTGAAAAATCTCATCAACGTTCACTAACGGTAAAGCAAAAGTTTGATCTTGCAGCTTAATCATAAGGGTTGGCATAATCGCAAGGGTTAGCGGCACCTTGATAATAATCTTACTGCCCTTGCCTAACTCAGACCAAACGTTAAGTGTACCGTTAAGCTGCGAAATTTTTGTTTTAACAACATCCATGCCTACAC
>JAAYGA010000376.1 GCA_012727935.1 Pseudomonadaceae bacterium
ATGGCAGCCGATGTTGCTGCGTATATGAAATATTACAACCTAAAAAGGCTTCATACGTCTAATGGTGATATGACCCCGGTTGAGTATGAGAATTATCAATTAAAAGTGTCCACTTGGGCTTGACCAGTACACCTCTTGAAGGCTTAACTTATCAAACCAGCTCTGGCCTTACTGGTGAATTAAACAAGGGTAGCTTTGAATACCAACTTGGTGACAGTGTGCAGCTTTTTGTCGGTGACCAGCTAGTTGCTAGCTTTGATGCTGCGGCTATTGGTAATGACGAGTTGATTACCTATGAAGAAGCAGGATTTCTGATAAGTCGTGAAGAGCTAGAACAGCTATTAGCACCTAAAACTGAAACCGAACCTGAAGCTGAACCTGAAGCTGAAGCAGTGACTGAAGCACCAGAAACTGAACCTGAAGCACCAGAAACTGAACCTGAAGCACCAGAAACTGAACCTGAACCTGAACCTGAAGCAGCGACTGAAGGACCATCAACTGAACCTGAAGTTGAAACAGAGGCACCAGAAACTGAACCTGAAGTTGAAACAGAAGCACCAGAAACTGTGCCAGAGGTTGAGCCAGAGGTTGAGCCAGAGGTTGAGCCTGATAACTCTAATACCAATGAATTTGGTATTCCTGATGATGATGAGTCTGATCAAACAGGTTTAAATGATTCATTTATCTTTGGTGAAAGTTCACCTGTATCAGCGTGGGTTACTGCTACAGAAAAAGTTGTAGAGTCAAACTCGACTGATAAAGGTTGGACGACTCAAACTGAACAAGAGCAGAGCAATCAAGAAATGGATGATTTTGGTAATTCTAATGGTTCAACGGATGATGGGTCTGAGTCTTCAGCTTGTGATGAGCAGCCTTGTGGATGGTAGTTGTTGTTAGGTTGTAAGTTATTAATTTAGCTAGAAAATAATGGCATAAAACACAGTTTGTTTTATGCCATTTTTGCATCTGTTATAAACAGTTAAATAGCCGTTTTAGCTGCAGCAATTACATCAACACTAGTGGCACCTTTTTGTTTTAGCTCATGGGCTGCCCAGTGAACACTTGCCCCCGTTGTTATCACATCATCTAGCAATAATAGGTGCTTGCCTGCCATTGCTTCCGATGCCTGAAATGCACCTTGTGGGTTAAGCCAACGGTTTTTTCGGTCTAGGTCTTGCTGGCTAGTAATGTCTTTTATTCGTTTTAATCCATTTTTTTGAAAAGGTATACCAGTTAATAACGCTAGGCGTTTGGCTAGCCAACTCGGTGCATGATAGCCGCGTTCTTTAATGCGTTTTTTTTGGCCTGGAATGACCACAAGGTAATCGTAGGTTTTAGAATTGTTTTTTAATGCATCAAAGAGCAGATCAAGTAGCAGGTAACCAGCGGCTAGGTTTTGTGTATATTTAAATTCCCACACTAGTTGGCTATAAGGCGGCTTATATAACCAAGCGGCTAGGACTTTATCAAAAGCGGCAGGTGATTTAAAACAAGGTCGGCAGATGGGCGGCTGGTGTTCTGCTGGCAAGGTGCTAGCACAGAACTGGCAACAGTGGGAATTGGCTGGCAGTTGTTTAATACAAGCTAGGCACAAATCACGCTCAGCCATTAAAGGCTGCAAACAAATTAAGCAGCTACCGGGCAACAGCAAGCGGCTACGGCGATGCCAGTAAAATAGTTTTTTCTGCCAGCTGTTAACTGTATTTAATAATAGGGTTGACCTCATTCGGTGGCTCCTGCATTATTAGTTAACGTGATTTTCATTAATGGTTTACAGGACTCTGGCATGACTGAACAACGTTTTGATTGGAGCAGTGAAGAAATTCAAGCACTGTTCGATTTACCTTTTAATGATTTATTATTTCGTGCTCATACTGTGCACAGGCAAAACTTCGATGCCAATGATGTACAGGTTTCAACTTTGTTATCCATTAAAACGGGCAGCTGCCCAGAAGATTGCAAATACTGTCCTCAGTCGGCTCATTACAACACGGGTTTGTCGAAAGAAAAGCTGCTGGAAATCAATAAGGTGTTAGAACAAGCCAAAGAAGCTAAAAAAGCGGGTGCTAGTCGTTTTTGTATGGGGGCTGCTTGGCGTTCGCCTACTGAACGAGATATGCCCGCTGTGTTAAATATGGTGCGTGAAGTAAAGGCTTTGGGTTTAGAAACCTGCATGACGTTGGGCATGTTAAAAGAAGAGCAGGCCGAGGCGTTAGCCGATGCGGGCTTAGATTATTACAATCATAACCTAGACACTTCTGCTGAGTTTTATGGCGAAATTATTACGACCCGAACTTATGCTGATAGGCTGGCAACGCTTGAGCAGGTGCGTAAGGCTGGAATGAAAATTTGTACGGGCGGCATTTTGGGTATGGGCGAGCAGGTGAGTGATCGTATTGGTTTGCTACAACAATTGGCTTCTTTGCAGCCGCACCCTGAAAGTGTGCCATTAAATATGTTGGTCAAAGTACCCGGTACACCAATGGAAAACTTGGAAGAGCTAGAACCTTTAGAGTTTATTCGGGTGATAGCCGTGGCACGTATTTTAATGCCAACTTCGCGGGTGCGTTTATCGGCAGGGCGCGAAAAATTAGACACTACGGCTCAGGCTATAGCTTTTTTTGCTGGTGCTAACTCTATTTTTTATGGTGACAAGTTATTAACCACGGGCAACCCAGAAGCGCAGCAAGATCAAGCACTTTTTCGGCAATTAGGGATTAATGCCCAGTCGGCAAGTAATTCTCTAGGAGAAGTGGTGGATGAAGCGGCTTTGTTAGAAACCTTAACAACCAACAATGCACTTTACCAAGATGCAGCAATCACAAGGGTTAGAAGTAGTCAGAGTGCACGGGTAAAGCCTTGTGGGATGGTGATTTAAGTAATTCTCTTTAAATAATTCACTTTTTTTAAAAAAAAGAGTTGACGCAGCTAAGGTTTGCTGTAGAATACGCTTCATTCCAGTCAAGCACAACGGCGAAACAACTAGCTAAGTACTTGAAAAGGAATAAGTTTTGAGAAGTAAGCGGATGTGGTGGAATTGGTAGACACGCCAGATTTAGGTTCTGGTGCCGCAAGGTGTGAGAGTTCGAGTCTCTCCATCCGCACCAAGTAAAGCAGGTTGTTTTAACGCTTTCTTGGTAAACCACAAGTAAGACACAGTTATTTAAAACCCAGCCTTTTTAGAGTCTGGGTTTTTTGCGTTTAGGGCGTTTATTTTCCTTCCTTCCTTTCTTCTTAGTTTGTTTTTCTTCAAGCAATAAAAAACCCCTGCCGAAGCAGGGGTTAGTGTTAACTGTAAAAGCTTTAGGCTAATTAGTTAACGTAGAAGTCATCTTCTTCCATATCCATCAGTACTTCTGCACCGGCTAACACTTGCTGTTCTAAAGCAAGGGTGCGCGGCAGAATGCGCTTAAGGAAGTGGTTACCGACTTTAATTTTGCTAGCGTAGAAACCAGTGGTTTCGCTACCAACTTTGCGCTGTGCGACACTCACCATACGCGCCCACATATAACCGTAAGCAACTAAGCCAAACAAGTCTAGGTAATCAACCGAAGCAGCACCAATTTCAGCAGGGTTTTTATCCGCTGCGGCGATCACTGTTTCAGTTAGTGATTCTAAACGTTTAAGTTCGGTTTCTAGCGTTGTTGTCCAAATCTGCATGTTAGGCTGATCGGCACAGGTCGCTAGGAATTCACGTACTTCTTGTGTGAAAATTCCTACAAACTCACCACGGTTAGAGAAAACTTTACGACCCATTAGGTCTAGGGCTTGAATACCGTTAGTACCTTCGTAAATTTGGGCAATACGTGCATCACGAACATACTGCTCAGCACCCCACTCAGTACAGTAACCGCTACCACCGTAAATTTGCTGAGCTTCTACTGTTGCATCAAAACCACGGTCGGTAATGAAGGCTTTAGCAATAGGAGTCATTAGCGCCATCATGTGGTCAGCACGAGTGCGTAGGGCTTCATCTTCATGGAACTTGCTTAGGTCTAGCTGCATACCCACGTAAGAAGCAAAAGCACGGCTTGCTTCGTTAAAGGCACGCACGTTAAGTGCCATACGGCGAACGTCTGGGTGAACTAGAATTGGGTCAGCAGGTTTCTCTGGATGGCGATCTTCTTTATTAGGCGCACGTGATTGGATACGCTCTTTGGCATAATCCATAGCGCTTTGGTAAGCCACTTCACCCAGACCTAAGCCCTGAATACCAATGGATAGGCGCTCGTAGTTCATCATGGTGAACATAGCCGCTAAGCCACGGTTGGGCTCGCCAATCATGATGCCTTCTGCACCATCAAAGTTTAGAACGCAAGTAGCAGAACCTTTGATACCCATTTTGTGTTCGATAGAGCCGCAGTTAACGTTATTAAAGTCGCCTAGGCTGTTGTCTGCATTAACTTTAAATTTAGGTACTAGGAAAAGTGAAATACCGCGTGAACCTGCAGGCGCATCGGGAAGCTTGGCTAGAACTAGGTGAATAATGTTTTCAGCTAGGTCGTGGTCGCCGCCAGTTATCCAAAGCTTGCTACCAGTAATGGTG
>JAAYGA010000377.1 GCA_012727935.1 Pseudomonadaceae bacterium
AAGCAGCGGAATTTTTGGAAAAAGCCCAGAAACCAATACAGGCGGCGACATCGAAAATACACGATGCAGCGAACCAAGTGAGTCGCAATCAATGGTTAAAAATAGTAGCAGTAGCGGTAGTGGCAGCAACTCTAACAGCAGTCCTGGTGGTGGGTGGAATGCACGGTTTAAAGCAGCTTCAGCAAAAGCTAGGGACAAACGATCATCAGTTGATGCAGCTGTGGGAGCGAGCAACACCGGCGGAACAAAATTTAATGCTAGAGATTTACAAGCGACCAAGCAAATAGACCCCCTGCCATTTATTGAAAGGATGGGGTATTCAATAAAGAAGGATGGCCGGCATTTTAGTATTCGCCACGGTAAAGACGAAGCCTACAGGCTGACCTGTAAGCCTGATGGACACTGGGTTTGGGTTGATAAGTACGGCAGCCATGGCGGTGACAATATCGACTTGGTTCGTGAGTTGTCGGGTTTAGATCGGTTCATCGATTGTGTTTATGAGCTTAATGGTGGATTGCGTGCAACGCCAGTACCAATGCCAATACCAGTCGCGCCCAAGCCGCCCAGGATACCCCCGGAATCAAGCACAGGCCGAATGGCCGGACGCATGTATCTGAACGACCGTGGGATCAGCGATTCAACCATTAATCATGCAGAGCAGTCCGGCTTTTTGCGTTATCTAGCTGACGGTTTGTTGTTCGTTGGTTACCAGGCCGGAAAGATATGGAACGCTACAAAGCGGTCGATTATGCCTGATGCCGAGATACCTAAGCGCGATTTGGCTGGAAGCGACAAAAGTAAGTCGCAGATTTTGGAGGGAAATCTAGAAAGTATTTGGATAGTTGAAGGCGGTATTGACGCATTAGCAGTACACGATATTGCAAAAAGGCAGGGCAAAACACCACCGACTGTTATAGTTTCGGGAGGCTCATGCGTTAAAAGTTTTTTAGAGAACTCCGAAATTATGGAAAAAATAAGGGCAGCTAGGCTGGTTGTGGTCGCTGGTGAGAACGAGAAAAACGCAGAGGTGCAGGCTAAAACGGATGCTCAGCACGAAGCACAGCTTGAGCTAGTAAAAGCACTGAATCCCAGCGCCCAGGCTATGCTATGGAAGCCTAAAAGCATTATGGGTAGTGATGTTGCTGACTATAACTTAAACGTACAGAATCAAAAGCAAGAACAAAAAGAAATAGACGCAACACAAAAAGTTAAGCCGAATAACTTTAATATGTAAAGCACATGCAAGAGATAAATGTTAATTAGTCTAACTATTTTAATGTTTAGCACATTTAGCAAAATAAGTGTTGCAGCTTAACTGTTTATTGTGTAGCATACTAAATATCAAAAGGTTAATCATGCTAAACTCAATCAAGTTAATCTAGGCTTAACGCCTCGTTGTCGTTGTGCTTTCTTCATGGTTTTCTTTAAATCCGCAATCCCGGTCTTGACTTCGTTTAAGCCCTCCCTTATAGTTAGTGTATATATACATTAACTATAAATGGGGGCTTCAGAATGATTTATGAACTGAGCGATTATGAGAGCGATATGCATGAAGCAAACGAAATTTACCTACGCATAATAAAAAGCGCATTGATTTGCCCAAGCACTGGTGATATTGAAACGCTGTCGCAGCATGAGCTTTATGAGATAAAAAAATATGCTGTTGCAATAAAAGCGCAATTTATCGGCGCGGCGGGTAAGCGTCTTAGGCAAGCTGTTGCCGTGGAATTGTTGGACGTGCTTAAGGCTGCTGGTTGGGACATAACCCCAGCGGTTGCGGTAAAAGTCGCCAAAATGCTCTTGGGTCGGGGTGTTAATCGTAAAATGCTGACGGATAGGTACGCTACACCTGGGCGCACTGCGGCAGAGAAAGCGGATTTTGCTTGCTTGGCAGAATTGCCAAAAAATGCTTTATATATCAGTTCGTTGGATAAGCT
>JAAYGA010000378.1 GCA_012727935.1 Pseudomonadaceae bacterium
AACGGCCACTAGCCGACCATAAGCACGGTAAATAACCAAGAAAACAAAAGGCAGCCCCACCCAACCACCCCGACTACCTGAAAGCAAAGAAGCTAAAACCCCAAAAAAAGCACCCAGTAATAATAAGCTAAGCCACTGCTTGGGTTTAACTTGTACTGCAGCCCAGCCCAAGCCTGCTAAACAAAACAACCCAAACAGCATACTTATATTGCCAAACTGAATAACAAAGGTATGACCACCTGCCCTATCAATATTTAAAACTAAATTTTGCCATAATGCCCAGCTGCCGGTAAGAATAGAACCTAGGGCAAGCCCTGCCCATAAAGCGGCTAGTTTGGGTGGATAAGCTAAAACAAATAACAAGACAGGTAGCGCAAATAAAAAGCGAATGGGGCGATCATAAACCGATGAATCAACACCTTCAAAAAACAGCTGTACTATAAATAATAAACTATAGACAGCCAACACTAACATAATTAACTTGTCTTGCTTTTGTAAATTAAAAGCAGGGTGACGCCACAAAAGAGTAATACTGGCTAAAAGTAATAAAGCACTACCAACTGAATAACCGCTTGGAACAATGAGTGCAATAGCGCCTAATAAAAATATGGCAAAACTAGAATAGTGTTGACCAAAAGAAGAATAAATTGAGTTAATCTTCATCTTCATTTATTTAATCTTTTAGCTGCTGTAAAACACTGGCTAGTTCAACTTTCCAACTAGGTATTTGATAACCTAATAAAGCTTCAATTTTATTAGTATCTAATACCGACCAAGCAGGCCTTTTAGCCGGTGTTGGGTAGTCGGCTGTGGTAATGCTTTTTACTTCAGGAAGTTTACTGATTAGGTTTAACACAAGGCCCTGTTTAAAAACTTCTAAAGCAAAGGCGTGCCAATTACTAGCAGTGGCATTACAAAAATTATAAATACCCCAAGGCAAGCTGTTTTGCTGTTTATATACCTTGGCTAGTTGCCATAAAGCTTGAGCAATACTGGCAGCACTGGTTGGGCAACCTTGTTGGTCTGCAACAACCGCAAGCTGATCGCGTTCTTTACCTAATCGCAACATTGTTTTAACAAAGTTACTACCCTCAGCACCAAACACCCAACTAGTACGCAAAATAATGTGTTTACTGTGTGTTTTAGCCAATACCTGTTCACCTGCTAACTTACTGGCACCATAAACACCCTGCGGATTAACAGGGTCGGCTTCGGTATAAGGGCTGGCTGCGTTACCGTCAAACACATAATCGGTTGAAATATGAAAGAGTGGAATATCTGCGGCTTGTGCTGCTTCTGCTAACCAAGCAACACCTTGTTCATTAATGGCAAAGGCTTGTGCAACATCACTTTCGGCCTTGTCTACGGCGGTGTAAGCCGCAGCATTAATAATTAAATTGGGCTGGTGTAAAGCAATAACAGCCGCTACCTGCTGCTTATTAGTAATGTCTAACTGATCAGAGCCAAAACCTAACACGGTAAAACCAGCAGGAGCCGCTTTCACTAACTCAGTTCCAACCTGACCTTTGGCACCGGCAATAAGTACTTTAAACATTAGGGTTAACCTGTTTAATGTGGGTAAATAAAAAAAGAACACCCCGCCTAGCTGAGTGTTCTTTTAAAGTTTAAAACTTCTCTTCAAAACCTAGACTAATGGCTGCATAACGTGGAACTTCTGTGCCATCAAAGGTTGAAGTATCAGGTGATAAGGCCACATCTAGGTGCATAATACCAAAAAAGGTTGCGCCTGCATGTATTTTACTAAGCTCAGAGCCTTTCATATTTTGGCTGTAACCCAAACGTACACCGGGTAACCAAGCTGTTTTAGGGAAATAACCAGCGGCAAGGTGTAGATTCTGAAATTCATCGCCAACAAAGTTAGTGGCCGTGCCAAGGGTGTAAGCGCCTTGCAACATCCAATTACGACTGTTGGTATAATAAGCCGCCTCAACTACCGCATGTCGGGTTAGCGTAACTGAATCGACCGCTTTTATTTTACCCGCTGCCTGCAAACCATTAATAGCACTTTTAGTTGCCTTATCATTAATATAGGCATTTAAATCGGGGTAATCAAAACTAGGTTCGTTTAAATTATAAAAGGTAATACCAGCTTGGTAATTATTACTGTGCCATAAAAACCCAACATCTAAACCAAAACCTACTGATTTTTCAGTATTGTCTAAAAAGTCTTCAGTTAAGCTATCGCTGGTTTTACTGCCGTTATTATTATCCGCTTCTGCTTGTATAGAAACAAATTTACGCCCCGTTTCTACACTATAAAAATTTAATCGCGTACCCATTTCTAACTGGCCATGTGTGCGGTCTAGCTCAAACGCTTCACTTAAGTTAGTGCCATAACCCAAGGCTAAATGAGCAACAACTGCTGCTTTAACATCAAGGCCTGAATCTGTTGTTAGGGTGGTATTAACCGTTGGCTTAAATGTACCATTATTACTTATTTCTTGTTGAAGCGCGGCAATAGTCGCTTCATTATTACCCTTGGCTGGAAGTGCCCCACTGGTTTTAAGAATGCTTTCAATATTAGCAATGTTGGCGGCACTTAAATTATTACCAGCAGCCTCTAGTTCTGCTTCAATGGCTTGGTAAGCGCCAGCGGCTTTTTCTAAATTAATATCAAATGAGCCTAATTCAGTATTGCCATTTTTAAAATGGGTATTCACTCCAAACTCACCACCCAAAAAGGCACCTTTAACTTGGGCGCTAGCAGAGGCATTAAGACTAAAAGTGCCGCTGGCAAGGGTGCTACGAAACAAGAAGGGCGTAAGCGGTAACTGCAGCTGAGCACCCGTTCGAAACTGGCCCCCTTGTTCTAGGTCTGTAATAATTTCAGTATTGGCTTTGTTAGCTATGGCTTCGTAATAAGCCGCTTCACCCCCAGCAAGCAAGCCATAACGTGCTTCTAATCTAGCCCTTGCTGCCGCATTAGAAAAATTATCAATATCACTTAAATCATCAACTAAAGCATCAACTTTTACATCTAGGTCATCTGCTTCACCAATTTCTACATAAGCACCTAAATTACTTAAATAACCAAAACGAAACTTGTCATCTTTATGCAGTAATAAGTTATTGCCAGCGGGGTTAAAGCTGCTGGAATGAACACTGCCTTCATTAATAACACCGCCAATAGTTGCAGAATAACCGGCTGAATTAAGTGATTGGTTAGCAGTAGCTGTTAAAGGCAGTAGCAATGCTGCTACCGCTAAGGCAAGGCGGGTGGGGGTTAGTCTAGTTGTCATTTTTATTCCTCGGCAATCACTTTTTTTATATAAATTGTGTGTACTAAAGGTTTAGTTTATATAGTGTTTGTAAATATCTGCAACACGGTTTTGTAATTTATATAAAAAATCTTCTGACAATCTAGCCGTCACTTCGGCTACCCAATGATTTTCATTCAGCCAAGGTTGTAACTTCACAGCATCTTTGGCAGTCATAACCAGCGGGTATGGGTCATTAAAAACCAAGTGCTGCGAGCAAAGCTTTGCATGATCTTCTAAGGGGTGTTCAATAACAACTAAACCTAAATCGGTTAGCTGCTTAAAAAAACGGGCAGGGTTACCAATGCCTGCTAGGGCATGCAGGGTTTGGCCTGCTGTAAAAGGGCAGTTTTTTTGCCAATGGCCATCACCTCGGCGCCAGCCTGAAAATTCCAACCAATAGCTTTGTAATGGGTTTTTAAGTTTAGCCTTCAATTCAACGGCTAAATATGGATTGATAGCTTGGCTGGTTTGTTGAAAGATAACCCAGTCAACACTGCTCAGGCGGCTGGCAGGTTCACGCAAAGGCCCCACCGGCAAGCAATGCTCATTACCCAAGCCACGCTGTGCATCCATCACTACAATTTCTATGTCACGCGCCAGCTGAAAGTGTTGCAAACCATCATCGGCAATAATTAAATCGCAGCCTTCTTCTTCAACCAGCAGTTTAACGGCATTGGGGCGCTTAGGGTCTATCGCTAAAGGCAAGCCGGTTTGCTGGGCTAACATTAATGGCTCATCGCCCACCTGTGCTGGGTTGCTGTGGCTAGTCACCTGCTGGGGGTAATGGCTAGTTTTACCACCATAGCCACGGCTAACAATGCCGGGTTTATAGCCAAGGCTGGCAAAGTGCTTAGCTAAAGCTGCCACCAACGGTGATTTACCACTGCCGCCCACATGAATATTCCCCACAATAATTACCGGAACCTTTGGGTGATAAGCTGTTTTTTTACCCTTTAAATAGGCTTGTTGGCGCTGTTTTACTAGCCACAAATAAAACTTTTCCAAAGGCTCTAACCACTTCAAAAGCCCCGGTTGGGCGGCATACCAGTGTTTTTCTACCCACTGCTGTAATTTAAGCTTAATGGCCATGATTAGCTTTTTACCTGTTCATTCACTGCCGATTCATAAGCTAAAGGGTCATGGAACTGCATTTGGTGCAATTGGGCATAAGCGCCTTTTAAGGCCAATAATTCTTGGTGCTTGCCTTGTTCAATAATCTTGCCTTGGTCAATCACTAGAATGCGATCAGCCCGTTCAATGGTCGACAAACGGTGGGCGATAACAAAGGTGGTGCGGCCTTGCATTACCTTTTCTAAGGCCTGCTGAATGTAGCGTTCCGATTCAGTATCAAGGGCAGAAGTGGCTTCATCGAGTATTAAAATGGGCGCATTTTTCATAATGGCCCGAGCAATGGCAAGGCGCTGACGCTGGCCGCCAGAAAGAAGCACGCCATTATCGCCCACCAAAGTGTTTAAGCCGTCAGGCAGCTTGTCTACAAAATCCATAACATAAGCCGCTTTAGCGGCGGCTTCAATGGCTTTAGGATCGGGGTTTTCAATACCATAGGCAATGTTGGCGGCAAGGGTGTCATTAAATAAAGTTACCTGCTGAGTAACTAGGGCTAGGTGTTGGCGCAAGTTTGCAAGGGTAAGCTTTGATAAAGGCACGCCATCAAGCTGTATTTCGCCTTCAGTCACATCATAAAAACGCGGAATTAAGCTTGCAAGGGTTGACTTTCCACCACCAGAGCGCCCCACCAAAGCAATCATTTCACCCGGCTTTGCAGTAAAACTAAGGTTATTTAAGGCCAGCGGCAAATCATCACCGTAACGAAAACTCACTTTGTGAAAGCTAACTTCGCCCTTAACCGCCGCTAAGGTTTGCGTACCTTCATCTTGTTCAGCAGGGGCATCCAAATAGGTAAAAACATCCAAAGCAGCAGCCAAGCCTTGTTGAATGGTGTTGTTCACTTCAGTTAGTTGGCGCAGCGGTTTAGCCATTAGTGAGGCGGCAGTTAAAAAAGCGATAAATTCACCGGGGGTCATTTCACCCATTAAATCAGGCGATAAAGCCAACCACACCAAAATACCCAAAGCCATCGCCACAATAATTTGCACTACAGGCGTACTAATGGCTTTCGTTAATGCCATTTTCATGGCTTGGGTGCGGTTATATTCACTGGCTTTTAAAAAACGCTGGTATTCAAATTCAGTACCACCAAAACCACGAACCACCCGATAACCCTGCAAGGTTTCAGAGGCCACATGGGTCACATCGCCCACCGAGTTTTGAATACGGTGGCTTATTTTACGAAAACGCTTGCTTGCATAACTAACCACCAAACCAATCACAGGTGACACTGCCACAAACACCAGCGCCAGCTTCCAGTTAACCCATAATAAATAGCTCATTAAGCCAATAACGAACAAGCCTTCGCGCACTAACACGGTAATAGCATTAGTAGCAGCACCGGTTACCTGTTCAACGTTATACGTTAAGCGTGACACCAGATGCCCCGAAGAATGCTGGTCAAAAAAGCGCGCAGGTAAAACTAAAAAACGCTTAAATAAATCAATACGCAAAAAGTGAACCAGCTGTCTGGCAACGTAGCTCATAAAATAAGTACCAAAAAAAGTACCCACGCCACGCAAAGTAAAAATACCCACCACTAACAGTGGAAAATACAAACGCTGCTCACTCATGCCGTCTTGTATAGAGTCAACCAATAGCTTCATCACCTGTGCAAAGCCTGTGCTAGAAGCAGCATAAATAGCATAGCCCATAACGCTCAGCATAAAAGCAGGCCAGTAGGGGCGCACATAAGACAGTAAACGAAAGTAGGCTTTTATACCGGTGGGAGCCACAGGAGCAGCTGGCGTAACGGGAGGGGTTTGTTCTTTCACAGGCATCTCATAGTTTGCAGGGTCTAGTATTTAATTATAGCGGCTGAGTGGCTATTCTAACCTTTTCAATGCCTAAACGCCTTGCTAAGTCTAGGGCCCAAACCAGTTGCTGGTGGTGAGTGGTGCTTTCTGCCCTAATTAACAAGGCTTCTAAGGCCTCGGGTTGCTCAAGCTGCTGTTTTGCTAAATCAGCTTCTAACTGATCTAGGCTGGTTTGAACTTGCTCATTAAACAGAATATCTCCGTTGGCATAGAGGCTTAACACACTCACTTTTGGCAATGATTGGGGTTGTATTTCAGCAGTATTAGCAATAGGTAACTGCAGGTTAATGGCTTGCTCAGGTAAACGTGAACTCACCATAAAGAAAATTAACAATAAAAATACCACATCAATTAGTGGTGTCATATTGAGTTCAGCAGCTTCTAACTTTTGGCGTTTGAATCGCATAGTTTTTGTGCTTCAACTTCTAAAATAACAACTAAATCGTCTACTTTGCGAATAAAATAACGGTGCATAATTAAAGTAGGAATGGCCACGCTCAAACCTGCCGCCGTGGTAATTAAGGCTAAAGAAATGCCACCGGCTAGCTGTTGGGCATTGCCAGCAGCTAAGTCTAACTGCTGAAATACATCAATCATACCCACCACGGTTCCTAATAAACCTAACAGGGGGGTAATGCTGGCAATGGTGCCCAAAGGGCTAAGGTATTTTTCAAGCCG
>JAAYGA010000379.1 GCA_012727935.1 Pseudomonadaceae bacterium
ATTTAGAAACCAACCCAGATATTAGCAACGTTAAAAAAACCTGCCTGTGGGATGATTTTAAAATTGCCGAAGCCCAAGAAATTGAGTTTGCTCAGCTGCCTTTTAATCACCCGCTTTATATTATGTACTCCTCCGGTACTACTGGCGTACCTAAATGCATCGTACATTCCACCGGCGGTACTTTATTACAACACCTTAAAGAACACCTTTTACACACCAGCCTAACCCGTGATGACACCCTGTTTTATTACACCACCTGCGGTTGGATGATGTGGAATTGGCTAGTCACTGGCCTAGCTGCGGGCGCAGCCTTGGTGCTCTTTGATGGTTCACCCTTTGCGCCAGCACCTAAAGCCCTGTGGGATATGGCTGAAAATGAAGGCGTTACGGTTTTTGGTACTAGCGCTAAATACATTGCCGCTTGTGAAAAAGCCGGTTTAACGCCTGCAACAACACACGATTTATCCAAACTACGAGCCATTCTTTCTACTGGTTCGCCTTTATCGCACGAATCCTTTGATTACGTTTACCGTGATATTAAGCAAGATTTACTGCTTGCTTCTATTTCTGGCGGTACCGATATCGTTTCCTGCTTTGCGCTAGGCTGCCCTATTCGCCCTGTGTACCGTGGGCAACTTCAAGCCCGTGGTTTAGGCATGGCGGTGCAAGTTTTTAATGATGCGGGGCAGCCGGTTATAGAAGAAAAAGGCGAACTTGTCTGCACTCAGCCCTTCCCCTCCATGCCAATCGGTTTTTGGAATGATGAAGACGGTAGCAAGTACCAAGCTGCTTACTTTGATCGTTTTGACAACATTTGGGCGCACGGCGATTATGCAGAAATTACCGCTGAAGACGGCATGATTATTCATGGTCGCTCCGATGCTGTGCTTAACCCAGGCGGTGTGCGTATTGGTACAGCAGAGATTTACCGTCAGGTAGAAAAGGTAGACGAAGTGTTAGAAGCGCTGTGCATAGGTCAAGAATGGAAGGACGATGTGCGAGTAGTACTTTTTGTGCGCATGAAGGAAGGTTTTACACTGGATGATGAAATCCGCAAGCGCATTCGAGACACAGTGAAAGCTGAAACCACGCCACGCCACGTACCTAGCAAAATTATTCAAGTTGCTGATATTCCACGCACTTTATCGGGCAAAATTGTAGAGCTAGCGGTTAGGGAAGTAGTGCATGGCCGCCCCGTTAAAAATCAAGATGCTTTAGCCAACCCAGAAGCTTTAGCCTTATTTGCGGACTTACCTGAACTGCAAAGCTAACTAAAACTCAGCCCATAAAAAAACCGGAGATTAATCTCCGGTTTTTGTTTTTAACGCCGTTATGCCTAGGTAGCTAGTAATTCAATTAAACACGCTCAAAAATAGTTGCCACACCCTGCCCCATACCAATACACATGGTCGCTAGGCCAAGGGTTGCATCTTTTTGCTGCATCACATTAAGTAGCGTGGTGCTAATACGTGTACCTGAACAACCCAGTGGATGACCTAA
>JAAYGA010000047.1 GCA_012727935.1 Pseudomonadaceae bacterium
CTTGTAATTGCAGCCAATTTAAAGCCTGCTTAACCATTTGCTGATTCATCTGTGCATTCACCTGCACAAAGTCATTATTGGTAAAAGCTAAGGTTAGGTCGTTTAGTTGGTAAGTAAAGGGCGTTGGCTCAGCGGCGGCTTCAGGCGTTAACGAATGCAGGCCCTCATCATCTTGCAGCAACAAATTCACCGACTGCTCTTTAGCCCAGTCTCGCCAGAAGCGCTGGTCATTTTTGGTTAAGCGATCTAAAGGGCGCAATAAACGCACCAGCACACCCACTTGGTTTTCTGCTTCAACCAGTTCTATGTGCCCTAGGTGTTTTTTAACTTCCAAGCGTGGCAAAAACTTATGCAATGCTGGCAACAAAGGCTGTAATTTAGGCGATAAAACAGGGCAGTGATTAATCGCGGTAATAAAGGCTGAAGATTTTTCACGAAAGCCTAATAACAAGCGGCCATCTTTGCGCCACTTAACGCCTAAGCGTGCTTTACGGCGATAGCCTAAAGGTTCAGATAAAAGGGCAGGCTGAAAGTTTTCTTCAGGGTAGTGCAGCATTTCTGCCACTAAGGCCTGTTTAAAAGCCACCTGAGCTGTTGGGTTTAAATGTTGCAGGTTGCAACCACCACACACCGCATAATGCTCGCAGCTGGGCGCTTGGCGCTGGGGTGAAGCGTGTAAAACCTTGTCTAGCACCGCTTCATCGTAACGGCTGCGTGTAAAGCGCACCTTGTAAGTCACCCGCTCATCGGGCAAAGCACCTTCCACAAAGACTGTTTTGCCTTCAGCGTCACGGCCAACGCCACGGCCTTCATGGCTTAGCCGAAGAATAGCTATGCCTTCTAATGCTTGGTCTTGCAATGCGCCTTCTACTACTGCACCTTCAAGCAATGCATCTTCTGGTAAAGCAGTATTTTTAGCCACAGGGCTAGACTGAACTGCTTTGGCTTGAGTGATTTTATTTTGGGCAGCTTCAGTTAGGGCAGCTTTGGCAGATTTCTTACGGGGTTTGGCAAACAGGCTCATTAAAATTTCCAGTTAATACGTCACTAGGGGCAAGAATACTAAGCTAGTTTAGGTTTTTTTACACCTACCCCTTAAACCTAGCCCTTAATATACACCCTAACTATTACTGGAATATTAATAAAACTTGTGCATTAAACGAAGTAAAAAGAACAAGAAAAACAGTGCAAAATACATTGACAGCTTTCATGCCTAAGTGTCTAATTTTGCTTGCTGGTGATTGGTTTTACTTAAGGTTTTTTAATGAAGTTTTCATTTTATGGACAGCTTTTTATGAAAAAAATAGCATTAATAAGTGTTTTGTTTTTTATGACCAGCATCAGTGCCTATGCTGCCAACATGTATGTTGAAGTGACTAACAAAACCGGCTTCGATATTTACCATCTTTATATCAGTGATGTAGGTGATGATGAGTGGGGAGAAGACATTTTAGATGTTGATGTGTTGGAAAATGGCAACAAAGTAAGGGTTGATATTACTGGCTATAAAAAACCAAACTTTGATATACAAGCGGTCGATGAAGATGGTGATACTTACACGCTTAAAAACATTAATGTTAAAAAATATGACGTTGTTTTTACACTTGAAGATGTTGACTAAAACCAACCTATTAATTGCAAACTAACCTAATTAACAGGTTAGGTAACTCCCTTTACCTAGCCTGCCTTGTTTATTCTAAAATTTACTGCCCATCCCAACGGCTAATAAATGCTTGCAAGGCTTGCCCTAAATACCAAGCATCTTTACTGCCGGCTGTTTCACGAATGGAATGCATAGACCATTGTGGCGCACCCACATCCACTACCCTTACACCTAGCTTAGTGGCCGCTATGGGGCCTATGGTGCTACCGCAACCCATGTCTGCTCTAACTACAAAGTACTGATAAGGCACCTGTGCCATTTCACAAAAGCTGCTGAACAAGGCGCTGGTTTCGCTGGTAGTAGCATAACGTTGGTTAGCATTCACTTTAATAACAGGGCCGGCATTTAATTTAGGGCCGTGGTTTTCATCGTGTTTGTCAGCATAGTTAGGGTGAAGGGCATGGGCATTGTCACAAGAAATAAGCATTGAACGAGCCATCATGCGTTGGTATTTTTGTTCTTCGCCAGCCAAACGGCGTAACACACTTTCTAAGAAAGGGCCTTCAGCACCAATCGCAGAGGCGCTGCCCACTTCTTCATGGTCATTACAAACCAGTAAAGAAGTGGCTGCTTGGGGCGTGTCTACTGCCAATAGGGCTTGCAGGCCGGTATAACACGACAGCAAATTGTCTAAACGAGCCGAGCTAATAAACTCTTCATTTAAGCCGACCAATGCAGGGGGCTGGGTATCGTAAAAACACAGGTCGTAATCCACTACCTTTTCAACCGCATGGCCTTCACGGCGTAACCAGCTAGCAATTAAGTTACGCAAAACTAAACTAGGGTTATCGCCTGTTTTTAAACCTAGCACGGGTGGCAAATGCAGCTGAGCATTCACTTCTGAATTTTTATTAGCATCGCGGTTAAGGTGAATGGCTAATGAAGGAATAATCGCAATGGGGGTTTCTAGGTTTAATAAAGCAACTTGTAATTTCCCAGCTTCATCACGAAAATGCACTTGGCCTGCTAATGAAAGGTCACGATCAAACCAAGGGTGCATTAACACACCACCATAAACTTCAACACCCAACTGTAAACAACCGTGGCGTAAAATTTCAGCTTTAGGTTTTACTTTTAAGCAAGGGCTGTCGGTATGAGCGCCAATCATTCGCACACCACTTTCGGCCAGTGGCTGGGTTCCTAAACGAAAGGCTATAATTGAACGGCCACCACGGGTTAACCAATAACCTTGGCCGGGTTGTAATTGCCATTCATCGCCTTCATTTAAAGCTTGGTAGCCTGCTTCTTCTAATTGGCTTACCAAGGTAACCACTGCATGAGCTGGGCTGGGGGAAGATTGTAAAAAACTGATTAAACCTTGGTTAAATACTGCTTGCTGTTGAGTCACTTATTCATTACCTATATTTATTAGCTACTTTTTAAGCACTGTTGTGTAGGTGCTTTTTTGTGTTATCACCGGCTTGATGCGGTATGCTTTAGCCCAGAAAATTAAACTTATTCTAAACCCTGCAATCTATAGCTGATAGCTTAAAAACTGTTTTAGGAGTAACACCGGATGCGCAAGCACTTATTGCGTGGCTTGATGATCTGCTTTTTAACCCTTGGCCTTGTGCCTTTAGTTAGTGCTGCAGAATCTTCCACGCGCCAGTATACACCGCTTGAAGAGTTACAGCCTGCAGAGGCTCATCGTCAAGTTGCCCGTGAAATAACACGCACCATGACACGCCAGCACTTTGCTGATGTCACTTTAAATAAAACGTTAGAAAAACAAGCCCTAACCAATTATTTAAAACAACTTGACCCAAGTAAATCGTTACTTACAGCCAAGCAAGCTAAGGCGATTCTTAGCAACACTAAGCCAATAGAAAATGCGTTAGTTAAGGGCGACTTAGACTACCCATTCGAGCTTTTTGTGCAGGTTACTCAAAAGCAAATCAAGCGTTTAGAAAATAACCTTGATCAGCTAAAAAATAACCTAGCCAGCTTTAACTTTGAACAAGACCAACGCTTTTATGCTGATCGCCGTGAAATGGACTGGCCTGAAACAACAGCCGAGTTAAACACCTATTGGCAGCAGCGCATAACCCATGAACTGCTGAACTTAATGGCGGCAGAAAAAACTGCTGAAGAAGCGCGTGATTTGTTAATACGCCGTTATGAAAACCAACTTAACCGTATTCGCCAAACCAACAGTGATGATATTTTTCAAGGCTTTATGAATGCCTTCACTACCAGCGTAGACCCACACACCAATTACTTTTCACCGCGCCGCAGTGAAAGTTTCAATATTCAAATGAAGCTTTCATTAGATGGCATAGGCGCTATGCTGCAAAGTGAAAATGAATTTACTAAAGTTATTAGCCTAGTGCCTGGTGGCCCTGCCGACAAGCAAGGCCAGCTAAAACCCACCGACCAAATTTTAGGCGTTGGGCAGGGTAAAGAGCCAATTGAAAATGTTATTGGCTGGCGTTTAGACGAAGTGGTTGATTTAATTCGTGGCCCACGGGGTTCTATTGTGCGTTTAGAAGTGCAAGCCGCCGACAGCACCAACCATAGAATTGTTGAAATTGAACGCAACGCTGTGCAGCTAGAAGACCAAGCAGCCAGTAAGAAGCTAATAGAAACCACATTAAATGGTGAAGTGCGTCGGCTAGGCATCATTGAAATTCCTACCTTCTACCTAGATTTTGAAGGCCAGCGCACTAATCAAAAAGACTTCCGCAGCACCACCCGCGATGTGGCTCGTTTAATTGATGAGCTAGAAGAAGAAGGCATTGATGGCCTAGTGATAGATTTACGTAATAACGGCGGCGGTGCTTTGCAAGAAGCCAACAGCCTTGTGGGTTTGTTTATTGCGCGTGGCCCCACAGTGCAAATTCGTGATTCAGACGGGCGAGTTAACATTCTTGGCGATAGCGGCGGTAAAACTCCCTATTCAGGCCCGTTAGCCGTGGTTATTAACCGCTTATCGGCTTCGGCTTCTGAAATTTTTGCAGGGGCAATTCAAGATTATGGCCGTGGGCTAGTCGTGGGCGAGCAATCCTTTGGTAAAGGCACAGTGCAAACCATTATGGATTTAAGCTATGGCCAGCTAAAAATTACCCGCGCTAAGTTTTACCGTGTTTCCGGTGACAGCACTCAACACCGCGGCATAGTGCCAGACATTCACTTTCCGCCCTTGTTTGATGCTAAGCAAATTGGCGAAAGTTCTTCACCTAATGCGCTGCCTTGGGATCAGGTAAAAGCTATTTTGCCGCCCCGCACATCGGTTATTGAACAGGCTTTAACAAGACTTAAAGCCAGCCATAAAAAGCGCATAGCAAACGATCCTAACTTCTTATTTCTTACCGAACAGTCTGACTGGCTTATTCGCCATGAAGATTCGCCCGGCATTAGCTTGAACCGTAAACAGCGCCAGCTAGAAAAAGAAAAGGAACAGGCTGAACACCTAGCTATGGAAAACCGCCGCCGCAAGGGTTTGGGTTTACCACAGCTAAATAAGCTTGAAGATGAATTAGATGAAAGCCATGCCGAAAGAAAAGTAACACCAATCGACACGGCTATCCTTGAAGAAGCTGGGCGCATTTTGCTTGATTTCTCACAACTTCAAACCAGCCAGCGTTAATGAATTAACCCGTTAGTTAACCGTTTGGGATTCGCCTGCCTCTATTGGCAGGCGACCCATTCCAGCCGGTGCTTTACGCTTAAGCAAAAAAGCCTCTTCGATTACCCCATCTTGCCGCTCTTCTCTTAATAAGTGCTCTATCCTAAAATTAGCGCCATACAACTCATCCACTTCAGCCGCACTGACATTAAAGGGTGGCAATAATGGCTCTTCTGGTGCTTGACGAGTTATCAACAACATTTTGGCACCCGGCTTTAAGCAATGGGCTAAGAAGAGGGCATAGTTTTGCCTAACCGCACGGGGCAAAGCAATTAATGCTGCCCGATCATAAACAGCATCCACTGAACGCAGCATTTCCGGTTCCATGTGCAAAATATCACCGGCAATAAAAAGCAGCCGCCCTTGCCAAGCCAGTTTAAGCTTCTCTTCTTCGTTATAACGTATCGGCTCTTGGTGGGTTACTAAAAATTGTTGCTGGGCCTTTTCGGCAATATCAGCACCAATCACCTCATGCCCCTCAGACAACAACCAATCCATGTCTAAACTTTTGCCACACAAGGGTACAAATATTCGGCTATTGGGTATTAATTCCAGCCTTTGCCAAAACCTTTGTAAATGACGGTTCACTTGAGGCTGATGAAAACCCAAATCATCATTGCGCCACACACCTTCCCAATAGGCTTTATCCACACTTCCTCTCCAAAGCAATTTAATAACTATTTAATTTGCATAATTTGTCCACATTGCCTGTGGATAAATCTGGGTACATCCTAAGGGTAACCACCCCAACAGCCGATTCACTAGCCAATATAGCAAACTGGTGATTTTTTGTTCACTAGCACTTAGGTGCCTTACCTCTGTATAATTCTTAACATCACTTTTTAAAGGCCTTGTTTTGTCTCATGTCTGAAACTAGCAATCCAATCGTTACTAAAAAAACAGTTACTAAAAAACTCTTTATAAAAACACACGGCTGCCAGATGAATGAATACGATTCATCACGCATGGCTGACTTACTGGGTGTTTCCCACCAATTAGAATTAACTGACGATGAAAATGAAGCCGACGTTATTCTGCTAAACACCTGCTCGATTCGTGAAAAAGCCCAAGAAAGGGTATTTCACCAGCTAGGCCGTTGGAAGCATTTAAAAGATAAAAACCCTAATCTGTTGATAGGGGTGGGTGGCTGTGTCGCCAGTCAAGAAGGCGAAAACATTCGTAAACGCGCCCCCGTGGTCGATTTAGTTTTTGGGCCACAAACACTGCACCGTGTGCCTGAAATGATTGATGCTACCCGCTTAACTAAAATTCCGATGGTCGATGTCACCTTTCCAGAAATTGAAAAGTTCGACAACTTGCCAGCGCCCAAGGTTGATGGGGTTACTGCTTATTTATCTGCAATGGAAGGCTGTTCTAAATACTGCACTTTTTGCGTAGTGCCTTACACGCGTGGCGAAGAAGTTTCACGCCCCTTTGCCGATGTGATGCTCGAAGTGCAACAACTTGCCGACCAAGGTGTAAGAGAAATTAACCTACTAGGCCAAAACGTTAATGCCTACCGTGGGTTAGACGATGCCGGTGATGAAATTGACCTTGCCGAGCTTATTACCTGCGTTGCTGCCGTTGAAGGCATCGACCGCATTCGCTTCACCACTTCACACCCTGTGGAATTTTCTGACAGTTTAATTGAAGTCTATAAGCACGTACCAGAATTGGTTAGCCATTTACACCTGCCGGTGCAGTCGGGTTCTGATGCCATTTTAACTGCCATGAAACGTGGGCATAACCGTGCTGACTACGTGGATAAAATGCAACGCATTCGTGAAAGCCGCCCAGATATTTGTTTTTCTTCTGACTTTATTATTGGTTTTCCGGGTGAAACTGAAGCCGATTTTGAACAGACCATGGATTTAATTGAAGAAATTGGCTTTGATATTTCTTATTCATTTATCTTCAGCGCACGCCCCGGTACACCGGCGGCTGATATGGTTGATGATTTACCAGAAGCCGTTAAAAAAGAGCGTTTACAACGATTACAAGCCCGCATCACCCAACAAGCAATCCAAATTAGCCGCCGTATGCTGGGCAGCAAGCAGCGCATTCTTGTGACAGGGCTTGCCACCAAAGACCCTGGGCAGTTCACAGGCCGCACTGAAAACAACCGCATTGTTAACGTTAGCTGTGAAAACCCAACCGATTACATTGGCCAGTTTGTTGATGTAATAATTGAAGACGTTTACACCAACTCTTTACGTGGTCGCTTAGCAGACTAAGGAATTTTTAAGCCTTGAGTAACCCCAAAATAACGTTAGATACAAAAGAAAGCCAACTGCCTAGGCAGCGCATTATTCAGCTTTCATTGCAGCCTTTAAACAGCCAGCGTTTGGCTAACCTGTGCGGCCTGCATAACGACCACTTAAAACTGATTGAACAGCGTTTAGGAGTCGAGCTACGCAACCGTGGGCATGATTTTGAAATTAGCGGCGAAGCAAGGCACACCCAAGTGGCTGCCACCCTGCTTGAACAGCTTTACAAAGAAACAGCAACGGAAGACTTGCAGCTTGAAAGTGTACACCTTCACCTGCAAGAAGCTGGTTTAGAGGCATTAGAAGAGGAAGGGGTTAAAGAGCAATTTACCCCCACATCCATTCGTGCCTCCAAAGTTACTGTGCGCCCAAGGGGTGCGAATCAGCAAGGCTATGTTAATTCTATTCGCCTGCATGATATTAATTTTGGCATTGGCCCTGCCGGTACTGGCAAAACTTATTTAGCCGTTGCCTGTGCGGTAGAAGCTTTAATGAAAGATGAAATTCGCCGCATTTTGTTAGTGCGCCCTGCGGTAGAAGCCGGTGAAAAGCTGGGCTTTTTACCCGGCGATCTGGCTCAAAAAATTGACCCCTACCTACGCCCCCTTTACGATGCTTTGTATGAAATGTTAGGGTTTGAACAGGTGAATAAGCTCATTGAAAAAAACGTTATTGAAGTAGCGCCCTTGGCTTTTATGCGAGGCCGCACGTTAAACAATGCTTACGTTATTTTAGATGAAAGCCAAAACACCACCCGTGAACAAATGAAAATGTTTTTAACCCGCATAGGCTTTGGCACAACCGCGGTTATTACTGGCGACATTACCCAAATTGACTTACCCCGTGGCACACATTCAGGCTTAACCCATGTGATGACTGTTTTACAAGGTGTGCAGGGCATTGGCATTACCCGTTTTGAAAACCGCGATGTAGTACGTCACCCCTTAGTTCAGCGCATTGTTGAAGCTTATGACATTGCTGAATCGGCTGAAGAAATTGAACAACAAAAAAAGCGATCTATTCATCATGGACACTGATAAACCTCCCTTATGTAATCCCCCTTTATGGCTAGACTTACAACTGGCCACAGACCAGCCAGAGCTTTGCCCCTCAGAAGAAGACTTATTGGCTTGGTGTGTTTTAGCACTAGACATGCCAACAACCGATGAGCCAAGCAATGAAGCACCTGAAGTGACGGTGCGTATTGTAGACAAGGAAGAAAGCCAACAGCTGAATAATGATTACCGTGGCAAAAACCAGCCGACGAACGTCTTATCTTTTCCCTTTGAACACCCCATTGATTTACCTGCTGAAGCTGAGTTAAGTTTGTTAGGTGACTTGGTTATCTGTTTACCCAAAGTAATAGCAGAAGCTGCTGAACAACAAAAGCCCGTTTTAAACCACTGGGCGCACCTTGTTATTCACGGCATGTTACACCTTCAAGGGTATGACCATGAAACAGACCAAGAAGCCGAGTTGATGGAAAGCTTAGAAATTAAATTATTAGCTAAGCTTGGCATCAGTAACCCTTATATCAGCAACACTAATGCAGGTTGATCAACAAACGCTATGAACGAAGACCGATCGAGCCGGGGGCAGCCCTCTAAAAACTGGTTTGATAAACTTTTAGGGGCCTTTTCTGCAGAGCCACGCAATCGTTTAGAACTTCTCGACTTCCTTAAAGATGCTTCAGAAAGGCAGCTGATTGCCAATGAAGCTTTAACCATTATTGAAGGTGCGCTACAGCTTAGCGACATGCAGGTGGGCGATGTGATGATTCCTCGCTCACACATGATTGTTGTAAAAATTGACCAACACCCCCGTGAGTTTTTATCTAAACTCATTGAATCAGCCCATTCACGCTTTCCTGTGATAGGCGAAACCTCGGATGAAGTGCTAGGCATTTTATTAGCCAAAGACCTCTTGCCACTGATTGTGGATCACCAAGCAATGGAAGCATTTGATATTCGCCAAGTGCTGCGCCAAGTGGCTTTTGTGCCTGAATACAAAGGGCTGTATTCCATGTTGCGTGAATTTCGTGAAACCCATAACCACATGGCCATAGTGGTCGATGAATATGGCGGCACCGCGGGTTTAGTTACCATTGAAGACGTGCTGGAAGAAATTGTAGGCGACATTGAAGACGAACACGACGTTGAAGAAGAAGCCGATATTCGCCCCGTTGAAACAGGCAATTACCTTGTTAAAGCTTTAACACCCATTGAAGATTTTAATGACTATTTTCATTGCGATTTTAGCGACGAAGAGTTTGATACGTTAAGCGGAATTTTAATGCAAAAATTTGGCCACCTACCTAGGCGTGGCGAAGCAGTGGTTATTTCAGGTTTTGAATTTACCGTCATTAATGCCGACAATCGGCGCATTCGACTATTGCAAGTGCGCCGCTTAAACAGTGATGAAATTGCTGAACTTCCAGAGCAGGATTAACTTTTTGTGCAAACTCATTAAACCACTTTGGGTGGGTCACCTACTGGCTTTACTTGCCGGTGGCCTATTAACGCTATCATTGGCTCCTTTTAATATTTGGCTGCTTAGCTTTTTAGCACCCTTGGCTTTTTGGGTGCTGTTAAAAGACTTAACCACTGGGCAAGCGGTGTTCAGAGGCTGGCTGTTTGGGCTGGGCGTTTTTGGCTCGGGTGCTTCTTGGGTTTATGTAAGCATTCATGAACACAGCGGTACACCTGCGGTGATTGCCGTTAGCCTAACGTGGGTGTTTGTTGCAGGCTTGGCCAGTTTGTTTGCCCTGCAAGCGTTTATTTGGCAACGCTGGCTAAGTAAAACCAACCCACTGGTTAGCTGGCCTGCCTTGTGGGTGCTTATGGAAGCCCTACGCAGCTGGGTGTTTACTGGTTTCCCTTGGCTATTATTAGGCACAGCCCACCTAAGCACCCCTTACACTGGCTGGGTTCCTGTCTTGGGGGTTTATGGTTTATCGGCCATCAGCGCCTTAACCGGCCTGCTGCTTTACACCAGCCTGCACCCTGCCACGGCTTTTTCACAACGCAGTTTTGCCATTTTACTGGTGGCCGCTTTGCCCCTAACTGGCTTTTATTTACAGCAAAAACAATGGACTCAAGCCTATGGCCAACCACTCACTCTAGGTTTGGTGCAAGGCAATGTGGCACAAGCCGATAAATGGAACCGCCAAAAACAACGTGAAATTATTAGCAATTACCTAAACCTTAGCCACCAGCTAGGTGAAGTCGATTTAATTGTATGGCCAGAAACTGCCCTGCCATTATTACCTGAACAAGCCCAACCTTTTTTAACCAAAGCATTAGAAAAAGCCGGTGAAGGGGCTGGGTTAATAACTGGCTTAATTGCATTAACTGCTAATCAAAAAAACTATTACAACGGCCTATATACCGCCGGTGCAGCTTTGGGTGATTACCATAAAATAAAGCTGGTGCCTTTTGGCGAATACCTACCTTTTGAAGCGCAATTACGGGGCATTATCGACTTTTTTGATCTGCCCATGTCAAGCTTTGTGCAAGGCCAAGAACACCCTGCTTACCTTCAGGCAGCAGGAACAAAAGTTGCACCGCTTATTTGCTATGAAGTTGCCTACCCAGACTTTACTGCCCAACAAGCCAGAAACACCCATTGGCTGCTGACGGTTTCTAATGACAGCTGGTTTGGCTCTTCAATTGGCCCATTACAACACTTTGAAATGGCACGTTTTCGTGCTTTAGAAACGGCACGCCCCATGGCAAGGGTTACCAATAATGGCATTACCGCACTAATTGATTACCAAGGCCAAGTAATTAACCAGCTGCCGCAATTTATTTCAGGCAACTTAAAAGGCCAACTTCAACCCCGTGAAGGCAACACGCCCTTTATGCTAACTAGCAGCCTGCCGCTTTGGGTGTTCTGCTTGCTTTTAATTGAATGGCAAAGGTATTTGCAGAAAAAACATTTGCAAAAAAAGCACCTACAAAACCACTCACCTTCTAAACACAAACCTAACCAAACTTAACTTTACATAAAGAACACTTAAGGATAATTGACATTATCAAATTGTAGACGATAATACGGCGCTTAAATTAGTGCTCTTTCATATAGCTAGCGAGTGCTTATTAGAACACCTTTCTAAAAGGACTCCCTAAGATGAAAATCAACCTACCCATTACCCAACAAGAATATAAGCTTGAAGCTGATTTACAGCTTGTTTCCACCACCAATTTAAAAGGCATTATTACCTATGCTAACCCAGATTTTTGTAAAGTCAGTGGCTTTAAATTAGAAGAGTTAGTTGGTAAAAATCATAACGTGGTTCGCCACCCAGACATGCCACCCTTAGCATTTACAGAGTTTTGGAGTAGCTTAAAAAAAGGCAAGCCTTGGTTTGGCGTAGTTAAAAACCGCTGTAAAAATGGCGACTATTATTGGGTCGATGCTTATGCCACACCCATTTATTCAGATAATAAAATAATTGGCTATCAATCAGTACGCACCCGCCCTTCAGAAGCTAGAAAGCAAAAAGCTGAAATAATTTACAAAAAAATTCGGGAAGGTAAAAATGCTGCCATTACTTCTCGCCCCATTATCCACATTAAATTACTTAGCCTAGCCTTAATTGCACCCCTGCTTAGTGGCTTAGCTAGCTATTTAATGCCGCAATTTGGCCTAGTTTGGTTAAGCGTTATTCCCTTAATTGCAGTGGCAGCTAGTTGGTTTAGCCTAGCGCCACTACGCAAACTAAATAAGCTTGGCTTAAAAGTTATTGATAACCCAACCGCACAAAAAATCTTTACCCAATACAACGATGAAACAGCAGCACCTGAATTAGCTTTTTATGCTTATCGTGCTCAAATACGCACCATTTTAGGCCGTATGAGTGACACACTTAATGTGATTAATGGTGTTATGAATAAGCTTACTGTCCAAATTACGAATAATACCCAGTCGCTTAATCAGCAAGAACAAGATTTAGAGCTGATAGCCACCGCCATTCATGAAATGTCGGCCAGCATTCGGGAAATAGACCATAACATTACCGCCAATAGTGAACACCTCACTAAATCTTCTGAAGTGTGTAGCTTGGCCTATAAAAATATTGCCAGCACCGCTGGCTCCATTCAACAGGTATGCACTGAACTGCATGAAACCTCTACTGAAGTAAACAAACTTAACCTTGCCAGTGAAGAAGTTGACCGAGTAATGGATCAAATTGCCAGCATTTCTGCACAAACCAACCTGTTAGCACTGAATGCAGCAATAGAAGCCGCTCGTGCTGGTGAAGCAGGGCGGGGTTTTGCGGTAGTGGCCGATGAAGTGCGTGAATTAGCAGGACGCGCCCATGCATCAACAGAAGATATACACAAAACACTAGAACAAATTCGCTCCACTGTTAAGCGTGTTGCAGAACGCATGGAACACAACGAACAAAGCATTGGTACTAGCCGCAACCAAGTTTTAGATGCCATGAGTAGTTTTACTAAAATAGAACAGGCTTTTTCAGGCATTGCCGACCGTGAAATACAGGTGGCAGCAGCCATAAGCCAACAGCGCAATGTTGCCGAAGAAATTGACCAACGTATTACTTCGATTAACCAGCAGGCAAGCACCAGCCTAGAAGGAGCCAAGCTAGCCAACGCTGCGCTACAAGAACTCAATAACCAAAGCCGCGAGCTTGAATCGACTATTCGTGCTTTTAATTAACCTTAATAAAAAAGGCTTAATAACAGCAACAGTAGTAAAAAACCTGCCAAACCCTTCCAGAAGTTAAGCGGTTTACTAGTATTAACTGACTGATTCAATTGGCTGGCGCTGGGCTTTTTTAAGTCATAAATAAACTCAGACAAACGGCGGTAACGCAGTTCTGGGTTAAGCTGTAAAGCTTTACGCAGCGGTAAATCCATCCACACCGGAAGGCTGGGGTTAATTCGAAAGGATGGCTGGTAATCTAAGCGCGAGAAATCAACTTTTGAATTTAACCCATCTAACTGGCCTGCATAAGGCAGCTGGCCGGTTAACACTTCAAAAGCCACCGCAGCTACCGAAAACTGATCGGCACGTTCATTTGGCTCTTTACCTAAACGGTATTCAGGGGCTGAATAATCGGTTAAACCTACCCGCCTAGCAAGCGTGGAAAGGGGTGGTAAATCAGGCATTTTTGCTACACCACAAGCAGCAAAATCAACCAGTTTAATTATTCCTAACCTATCAACCATAATATTTTTTGGGTTGAGGTTTTGGTGCAAAATTTCACGCCTATGCAAGGCTCTAACAGCTTTGGTTAACTGCTCAACTAGATCAATTCTTACCTTAAGGTCTACGCTTGGGTTATCTTTTAACCACTGCTCTAAGGTGCGGCCTTCAACGTATTCCATTAGGTAATAAAGCTGTTTACGAGGCCGTGATAAGTTAACCACCCTTGCCACATAGGGTGAAGAAACGCGTTCAACCACCCACTGTTGCATAATAAAGTGGGCAATAAACTCTCTTTTACGAGCAATTTGTGGTGAAGGCGCTTTCAGCACTAGATTGCAATCGGTGGCTGCGTCATAAACTTTGTAAATTCGACTAGTAGCACTGCGTGACAACACTTTGGTTACTTGGTAACCGTCTAGCTCATCGCCAGGCTGCAGTTCTGTTGGTACGGGTAAACTTGAATAAACTTCACCCAAGCCTTCAGCCGATTCTTGTGGAATTTGATCAACCCTTAATAGTTGAAAGCAAAAGTTATAACTAGAATAGCCACGGCGACTGGCTTTTTCTATGGCACGTTTTAATATTTCATCGCAAGTTAAATTCAAGTCTTCTGAAAACTGGCCAATAAGCTGTACAAAATCGGAAGGTACTAGCGTGCCTTTTACTGCTTGGGTAGTGAATAAAAATAGATCGCCCTGCCTTACTTTAAAGTTTAAGTAATCAATATCTAAGCTTGGGTTCATGCCCATAGCGCGGGAAGGGTAACGGTAGCCACCTAAAAAAGTAGTGTGTTCGCTGTTTAATAATTGGCAATCGGCACCACGCAGGCGATACACCAGCGTATCGCCCATGTGAAACAAATGGGCTTGTTGACCACGTAACAGCAGCGCGCTCATTGAACTAATGTAACTACCGTTAGTTAGGCTGCGGTTTTGTGCAAAAAGCCAGCTATTGAGCGCCGACAACACCCGCTTAGCCGAAGTTTTAACATCCCAATTATCGGGTGTTGAATAGTAATCGGCAATAAAGCCCCTAACGCTGGTTTCACCGGCTTGTTTGGCCATTACATTTCGCCAAGTGGAATCGGCAATAACAGCAGCCACACCTTTTACTGCTAGCTGGGAATTTTTAGGGCTAGCCACAGCCATAGATGCACGTGCGCTCTGTTGATTTTGGGCTAAATAGGATTGACCATAACTTACTTTTAATTCATTCAACTGCATGTGCAAATGCCTTAAACAACGTTAATACTTCTTTTGTATCAACAGTATCACCCTTGTAGAGCCTGCTTCTCAAGCTTATTACTGTTATCCCTTGGTCTGAAAGAGTGGTTACGGGTTGGAGTTATAGCCCTAAGGAACGTATAATTCATGGGCTTAAAAATTCTCACTTCTTACTAGGGTCTCAAGCTAATGAGCTACAACAAGATTCCTGCTGGCAAGTCGCTTCCAGATGATATTAACGTGGTAATTGAAATTCCAGCCAATCACTCACCTGTTAAATATGAAATTAGCGAAGAAATGGACGCATTGGTTGTTGACCGTTTCATGGCAACCCCAATGTTCTACCCAGCTAACTATGGTTATATTCCCAAAACTTTGGGTGAAGACGGCGATGCACTAGACGTACTAGTCATTACCCCTCACCCAGTAGAGCCAGGCAGTGTTATTCGCTGCCGCGCTGTGGGTGTACTTAATATGGTTGATGAGTCTGGTTCAGACGCAAAACTGATTGCTGTTCCGCACAGGTCGCTAACCACTATCTATAACGATGTTCAAGACATCAACGATGTTCCTGAACTACTGCGTAAGCAGATAGCGCACTTCTTTGAGAACTATAAAGACCTTGAAGAAGGCAAGTGGGTAAAAGTTGAAAACTGGGGTACTAAAGCAGATGCTCACGCGGCAATTCTGAAGTCTGAAGCAGCTTACAAAGCTTAATTCAGCCCTTGGCCAGTTTTAAAACCCCTTTGGGTATTCTTACCTTTAGGGGTTCTTAACTTAATACTTGTAAGCTATTTACCCTGCCGCCAATTTAAATAATCGTCTAATAATTGCAGGTAACGTTCAGGCAGTGTTTTTTCTTTAAGGCTAACACGGTAAATAGGCCAGATTGTTTCAACAGGCAAGCGCCACTCACGAATTTGTTGTTGCCAAGTAGAAGCTTCCCACACGCTGCGCGGCACCACACTAAACCCCAACCCCCTAGCAACAGCATCTAAAGCTAAATGTACACGGTTAACATAACTGCGCTGCACTAGTTGCCTTGAACCACGGTATTCATCAGGAAAGTTGGCTTTTAATAGCTCGCCAGCTTGTTGCTGACCCTGCTGGTGGTTAATAAAACCTAAGCCTAGTAAATCTTGCAAACTACTGCCTTGGTATTCAGCAGGCACCACCACAATTAAAGGCTCTTGCAAGTATTCAACGTAGGTTAAATCTGAATGACGCTGCATTTCACTGACAAGGGCAAGGTCAACTTTGCGGCTAAGCACGTCTTGTATTGCTTCTTCATTGTCGGCAAAACGTAAATGTAGGCGCAAGCGAGGGTGGTTTTTCATAAAACCCAAGGCAAAGGGGTAAAGCAGCACACCCAACACTTCAATGCTGGCTATACGGCACTCGCCGCCTTCTAATAAATCTTGTTCTAAACCGTGGCGAAACTGTTCATGATCAGAAAATAAGCGCAAGGCATAATCATAGACTTGACGGCCTGCTTCAGTCAGTTCAAAACGTTTTCCAATACGGTTTAAAAGTGATAAAGCAAAATACTCTTCTAGTTTACGCACATGCTGGCTAACCCCTGGCTGGGTCATGTCTAGCTTGCGAGCTGTTTGAGTAAAACTACCCGTTTCAACGAGCGAAATAAACGTTCGAAAATAAAGCGCATTAAACATAGCAGGCAAAACCCTTGTACCTGAGAAAAGAAAAGCCCCCAACCAAAACGGATGAGGGCTTTATAGTTTAAGCGAATCAGCTTGAAAAATCAGGCTGCTTAACTTTTTGGCGGTTCATCTTCCTCAACGGCCATGTTATCAACCACTTTTATTGGTTCTTCACTGCCCTCCCCAGCATTTTTACCCAAGCCACGGAATTCAATCATAAAGTAAAGCACCGTACCTACACCCAAGCCCCAAGCAGCACCGTGGGTTGCTAAAACAACACCCATAATGCCTGCAACGCCCATAGAAGTGGCGTTATCAATTTGCTCAACTGCTACCGCAATACATAAATAGCCGGTAATTAGCAAAGTAATCGACAAGGCGATAGGTAACACGGGTTTAAACAAAGTAACCAAAGGCAGCATAAATAAAGCAATAAAACCAACAATCCAGAACACCGAAGCACCTGAATAAATTGTATCCATTGCACTGCGACCATAGCGGTAACGCTCAGCAATGGTTGCCATAGCACCTGTAAACAGCGGGCCAGCCAAACCTGGGTAGGGTGCAAACAAAGAGTGAATTAAGTTACGAATCCCCGTTACTAGGTGAACTCGGTCAATGTTTACTTCAATTTTTTCGTCTGGACGCAGGTGGTCTACGCGCTTAATAAGGCTTTGGCCTACAACTATGTCACCAAAAGCAATAATGTAGGCAATAACAGCCGTAGGAATGGCAGCCATCATTAACTTCACATCAGGAAAGCCAATTGAAAAAGGCAAATAAGCCCAAATTTTACCAAAAGCAGGCACGTTAATTCCCCACTCAATGTTTGGCAGTGGGTATTCCTTCATGCTCCAACCAATGGCCATAGTAATCAACATGCCCGGCACCATGCCATAGCTGGCAATGAACTTAGCCCAGCGAAATTTTTCTGTCCAATCACGAAAGGATAAAGAAAAAAGCACGTAAGCAGTAATAATTCCACCAATACTTAACGAGATAGGCGTATTAAATAAGCGGCCACCGGGTGAAATTTCACCAGAAATAGCAGCAATACCTGCGCCTAATAAAATACCGGCAGTCAGGGATTTAGGTATATTTTCAACCAGTTTACTACCCAAGCGGGTAATGCCCATAAAGAAGAAAATAAAAGTAACCATTAACTGCAAGGCAACCAAAGATTTAATGGCTTCTGGGCCGGGTTCAAAATCACCAATAAAAAGCAGCACCACAGGAATGGCTGGAGTAATCCAACCCGGTACAAAAGGCACCCCCAGCAAAGTGGGTAACATAAAACCAATACCGCCAACAACAACGTAGGCTAGTGCCACATCGTAGGGCAGGCCAAGGTATTTCTCTAATAGAGGAATCATACCCATAGCAATAACAAACATTACTAATGCTTGAATGGTTTCAGCCAATTCCCAACGGTAATGAATAAAGGGTAGGCGAATCTTAAAGGGGCCAGCAGACCAGTAGGGCTGCTCTTCACCGTATTTGCGTTTTAAAAGCACAGTCTAGTTCCTTAACTAAGTTTATCTTTATAACTAAGGCCAACAAGGGCGTTTAGTAATTTGGGGAACTGACGCCACTTTACTGTTTTTGTAGGTGTGATCGTTCAGGCAGATGCTTTTTACCCTGCTAAGGCTTGCTAGCCAATTCGACCTTATAACTAGCAACCGTAAGGTTGACTTACTAAAAATTCTAATACTTTTAACAAAAATACGGCTAAAATCAGTGTTTGAAGCTGAATTTTACCTTATTTAACAACCAACCAACTAGTGCAATGCAATATTTAATAACCACTTAAAATTACATAAACAAAAACACAGCACAAAAAAATAGCTAATGTTTTATGATAACCAGCAGAAAACTATCAAAGTTCTTGCTAGGAGCGATAAATTTAATGCCAGTAATTAAAAATGAAGCAATTAATGCCTTAGTTTCCCCAGAAGGTAGCCTAGAAGTTCTTTCTCAACATGAAGTTAACCGGCTAAGAAAAACATCCAGCGATGGCCATCACGAAATATTGCGCCACTGTGCGCTAGCCGTGCTGTCTTGTGGCAACCCACTTGATGACACCGCCGCAATGTTGCAGCAATACCCTGATTTTGACATTGAAGTTTTACAGCGTGACCGAGGCATTCTTTTAAAACTAACCCAAGTTCCAGCCGACGCTTTTGTTGACGGCATTATGATTAAAGGAATGCGCGAACACCTCTTTGCGGTGTTGCGTGACTTGGTTTACGTTAGCAATGAAATTAAACGCAGCCTACACCACGACTTAACTACCAGTGAAGGCATTACCGACGCAGTGTTTCATATCCTAAGAAATGCAGGAGTGTTTCATACTAACTTGCCACCCAACTTAATTGTTTGCTGGGGCGGCCACTCAATATCACGCGAAGAATATGAATACAGCAAAGCAGTGGGCTACCATCTAGGTTTGCGTGGGCTAGACATTTGCACAGGCTGTGGGCCAGGTGCAATGAAAGGCCCTATGAAGGGTGCTAACGTGGCTCATGCTAAACAGCGCACCAAATTACGCCGCTATATTGGCATTTCAGAGCCGGGCATTATTGCGGCTGAAGCACCCAACCCCATTGTTAATCAGCTGGTTATTATGCCCGACATAGAAAAGCGTTTAGAAGCTTTTGTACGTTTAGGGCATGGCATTATTGTTTTTCCTGGTGGTGTGGGTACGGCAGAAGAAATCCTTTATTTGCTAGGTGTCTTGAGTAACCCTGAAAACCAACAGCAACACTTTCCGGTTATTTTTTCTGGCCCTGAAAGTTCGCGTGACTATTTTGAACAAATAGATGCATTTATAGTGACTGCTCTGGGCGAAAAAATGCGTGATTATTACCAAATTATCATTAATAACCCAATTGAAGTAGCGCGTAACATGAAAGACGCTATGCAAGATGTTAAACTGCATCGCATGAAGCATAATGATGCTTTCTATTTTAACTGGCGTTTGAAGGTTGACTCTCTCTTCCAACAACCCTTTAACCCCACACACCAAGCTATGGCTGAACTTCAGTTACACCGTAATCAGCCGACACACCTATTAGCCGCTAATTTAAGGCGAGCTTTTTCAGGTATAGTAGCCGGTAATGTTAAAGAGTCGGGTATACGCGCTATAAAAGAACAAGGACCGTTCAAAATAGAAGGAGACAAGGAATTGCTGCAACTACTAGACAAACTTCTCACTGCATTTGCTCAGCAAGGCCGCATGAAGTTAGCAGGTAATACCTACAACCCTTGCTATAAAATTATTACCTAGCAATAAGTATTTAAAAAAACAAACTTTTCTTAAGCTAAGGTTCAATCTGCTACTAACAAGAAAGTTTTTTTAGTCAGTTTTATTTTGGAGATTGTTGACATGGTTGATATGGCAAAGCTGAAGGAGGATGCCCTACAGCGCAAACGCCAGCATGAAGAAAAGGAGTTAAGAAAACAGGTAGCAGGAAGCAAAAAACCTGCAAGACGCACTTCAGGATCACGAGGCGGCAAAACCAGAGGCAACGCTTCTGCACAGCGTGATCTAGCTGAACGGCCTAAAGCAAAAAAGAGTAAACGCTCGGTTAGCCGCTGGGTGTTAGATATTTTGCTATTTCTTGGTGCCTTAATCGTGGTTATTTTAATGTTTAACCCTTTCCGTTAAACGTTATTAATTTTTCTAACCAACCATCTAGCCAGTCTGAAACGCCCTCAGCTGGCTGGAAAAATTCTAAGGCATCAATTTTTAGTATCGGCATCAACGCCTTAGCACCCAAGTCGGCAAACTGTTCGTCTAACAACAAACCGGCCGCACAATAAGTTTCACCGTAAGATGAATCACCCAAAGCAATAACTGCATAACTAAGCTCACCTAAGGCCACAGGCTGCTGTTGCAACTGTTCATAAAGTGGCTGAATGCTTTCGGGTAACTCACCTTGGTTAGTGGTGGAAGTTACTAACAACACCAACGAACAACCTTTTAAATCGGCGCTGGTGGGTGTTTCATTCAACTTAACACTTAAACCTGCCGCTTCAACCGCCTCGGCAACGCGTTCGGCCACTTCAACAGAGCCACCATAAACACTACCCACTAAAATAACTAAATCTGTCATAATCAACGCCTTAGTTTACTTATGTAATCTATAAAAATGATAAGCTAACCTTACTAGGCAAATCCCTTTATTCCTAGTAAATTAGTAGGACATACTAGCGTAAGGAAAAAATGATGAACTACATGCAATTAGAAGCAATTGCCATGCCCATTTTAATTGGTGGCCTAGTGCTATTTATGGGCTACATTGTTTGGGATTTAGCTAAAAAATCTAAAGCAGGCCGCTTTGGCACCATGATTCTCTTCTTTGCCCTAGGTTTGGGTGTGGTTGCTTTTGTTATAAAGGAAGTGGTTGTTTTCTTCATAGAATAGCTAACTTTTAAAAACAGTCGGCTGCCAGCTTTCAGGAAACTCTGGCCACTTACCCTCGGTTGCTGCTGCTAGCCAGCCAGCAACTTGCTCAACTTTTGCTGGCCTAGCCAACCAATAACCCTGACAAACAGAACAGCCCAAACTGTGCAACAAAGCTGCTTGAGCACTTGTTTCAACCCCTTCAGCAACCACATCCATCCTTAAAGCTAAAGCCATACCAATAATGGCTTTAACTAATTGTGCATCTTCATTGTTGCTAGGCAGTTCGGCAATAAAACTAGCATCTATTTTAATGGTAGAAAGTGGCAATTTACGCAAGTAAGAAAGCGAGGAATAACCCGTCCCAAAGTCGTCAATTGAAAGCTTAATACCACCGGCTTCAAACTGTTTAAGCAACTGATATTGATCATCCTCATCACCAATAATTAAACAGCTTTCGGTTAGTTCTAGTTCAATTAAATGGGTAGGAATTTTGTAGGCTGCCAATAGTTTAAACACCCGTTTAGCAAAGTAAGTGTCTAATAATTGCCTAGCAGAAACATTAATAGAAATGGTGGGCGGCTGGTAACCTGCGGCTAACCAAATTTGTAACTGCAGGCATACCTGTTCAATAACCCTATCACCCAAGTCTTCAATTAAGCCCAACTTTTCTGCTAAAGGAATAAATTCAGCAGGGGAAACACTGCCTAAAATGGCATCATCCCAACGCAATAAAGCTTCCATACCAACCCATTGCTGATTACTTACGTCTATTTTGGGCTGATAAACTAAATAAAGGTTGCGGTTATTCAAAGCTAAGCGCAAACGGTGCTCTAAGGTTAAATCAGCAAAACTGCGCTCGCCCATTTGGGAATTATAAAAACAATAGCTGTTACGGCCCGCTTCTTTAGCGCGGTACATAGCAGTGTCTGCATGTTTCAACAAAACCTCTGCTGTTAGGCCATCGTTTGGAAATACACTAATGCCTATACTAGTTGAAACAACTAGGTGGTTTTTTTGAATAGTCAAAGGCTTGGTTAACACGCTAATTAAACGTGCAGCCAAAGCTTCTAATAAATGCAAAGATTCAACTTCTGGCACCAACACCATAAACTCATCGCCGCCTAAACGAGCAACAGAATCACCTTCCCTAACACTTGTTTCAAGGCGTTGAGCAATATTTTGTAACACTTCATCACCGGCCTGATGACCTAGACTGTCATTAATGCGCTTAAATAAGTCTAAATCTAAAAATAGCACACCCATTTTATGTTTATGGTAATGGGCATTGGCCAAGGCTTGTTTTAGCCTGTCTAACAATAAGCGACGATTCGCCAAGCCGGTTAGCTCGTCATAATAAGCCATGCTGTGAATCTGTTCTTCTTTCAGTTTACGGTCGGTAATGTCACTAAAAATAGCTGCAAACTGACGAATAATGCCTTTACTGTTACGTATGCCGGTAATGGTTAGCCATTCAGCATAAACCTCACCATTTTTACGCCGATTCCAAACTTCACCCTGCCAATAACCTTGCGTAAGCATACTTTTCCACATGACCTGATAAAATTCTTTATCGTGTCGGCCTGAACTAAGCATGGCAGGCGTTTGACCTATCGCTTCTTCAGAGCTGTAACCTGTTAGTGTGGTAAAACTTGGGTTAACTGCCTGAATAACACCTTTACTATCGGTAATAATAATGCCGTCTAAAGAAGCTTCAATCACCTTTTGAGCAAGCAGCAGGTGTTCTGTTGAAGTTTTTAAAGCTAGGTCTCGCGCCTCAAGTGCTGAACGCAACTGATTAACGTATTCATATTCAATGCTTGAAAGAATGTCGGTAAAAGACAACAAACCACACAATTCTTCTGTGGGCTTGCCTTGTTCGTCACAATTAACCACACCTAAATGACGAAACCCTTTTTCACGCAGTAGATCAACAGCGTGCAATAAGCTCATGTTTTTAGGAACACAAAACAGCTCATGCTTAATAAATTCTTGCAAAGTTAGCGTACTTAACTCTTCAGCCAACAAAATAATTAAATCGCGTTCAGTAATAATGCTAGGCGGCCTTCCTTTGCCCTGCTCAACCACAGCAGCTTCTACTCCGGCTTCACGCAAACGCACAACCGCCGCAGCAATAGTTAAACTGGCATTTAAACGCAAAGGAGCACGACGAATACTAGAACCCACATTACGCATTAATAGGTAGTTTTCTACGCCTTGATACCTAACTAAATCTGACTGAGTTAGCATACCCAAGGGTTCGCCTTGCTGGTTAAGCACTAGCAGGCGACGTAAACCGCGCTCTTTCATAAAAGCTGCCGTTTCACTCAGCCTAGCATCGTAATTAACACTTATAACCGGAAAGCTCATTAAACTGCTGATAGGCGTGGTTAACAAATCTGGTTTTGAAAAATCTAACTTCCTTGTATCACCTTCTGTCCAGATACCTAACAGCTGATCATTTTCAACAATTAAAATGCAGCTAACTTTGGCACGGCTCATACGCTTAGCAACTTCTTTAAGTGGCAAGCTAGGTATGCAAGTTAATAAACCACCACTGACTAAAGCACCAACCTTAGGGTCTTCGCCTAGTTGCACAGTTGCCACTTCAGAACCTAAACCTATAAGTTGTTTCAAAAATCACTTCCTAATTATTAAAGGTAACATTAGAAGGTTAATCTTCTAATAATGAAATCAACAGCTGACGCACCTGATTCACCTCAAAAGGCTTATCACAAATTGCCGACACACCCGCTTGGCGTACTGAAGCTAGGCGTGATTCATCTTCAGAAGTCACCATCATAATGGGGGTGTGTGAATAATCTGGCGACTGGCGAATGTGGTTAATCATCGCCTCGCCGTCCATCACCGGCATATTATAATCGGTTACCACTAAATCATAAGCCGCTTCTTCCAAACGCTGAATACCTTCTTGGCCATCTTCTGCAAAATCAATATTTTCAATACCAATTTGCTGTAACACGCGCCCTAGATGATTCCTAGCCATACGCGAATCATCAACCACTAGCACTCTTAAAGTAGCCACATCATAAAGCTCTAATTCCACTTCCTCATGAGAAAGGTATTCAAGTGTTAAAATTAAAGCGCGTTCTAAATCTTTACGGTCAAAGGGTTTAGGTAGTAAAGCAAGTACACCCGCTTGGCGAACCGCTTCAAGGTTTTCACGCTTTTGTTCACTTGAAACCACCATTTTTGCGACCCCAGCAAAATCAGGGTTTTTCTGCATTAAAGCAAATAGCTCGTGGGCATCAGCATCGGGCAAATAAAGGCTAGTAATAATTAAATCAGGTACAAAGCTACGCATTCTATTTAAAGCATCACGCGCATTCCCAACTGCTTCAACCGTCTCTATTCCTTGTTCTTTAAGTAGTTCACAAATAACCTTACGCTGCATGGCAGAAGGTTCAACTAGTAAAATACCCAACTGATCGAGCGACAAGCTAGTAGCTTCCATTTCTTTGAACTCCAATAATAATTAGCTTAGATGCTAATGTTTTCTTGTTTTATTAGGCAACCCAGGATGATAAACATCATCACGATAAATTAAGCGACGCGCTTCAGTTGCTGCTTGTTGCGGTGCTAGACTAAACACAGCTTCACGTAACTTAAATAGCCTTGCACCTTGACTGCGTGCTAGTTGCATCTCTACAGTTCTAGGCAAGGGTGGCAAACGCAAGGCTTGGCGGTCTTCTGTCCAAAAAGTTGCCTTGTCTAATATAAGGCTTAACAAGTTACGCTGATTAGTTTTAAGCTCTGCCAGTAAAGTTAACGCAATTAACTGTTTTGCTCGACGAGTTTTTGCCGAATTATTGCTAGTCATTTTAAGTAATACCCCATTAAACTCTGTACAACTTTAGTGAGTTTTCAGAAAAATACAGCCAGTAGCAAATCAATATTCTTACAGTTGCAACAAAGTTTCACAAAACCTTTTTTATCAAGCATAGGAGAAGCACCTTAAGCAGGTTAGTATATCCTTAACTATTAACAGCAAAATTTATTATAAAAACACAGAAATACTAGTACAGCAGGCAGAACAGGATAAATCATGGATTCCTTATCAGATGAAGAGTTGTTGTTGTCAACACCAACACCAGAAGAGCTTGGGCTTAGTTTTCGAGAAGAACCGTCTGGTGACTTTTGGGTTGCTTACGAACCTTCTGGTTTAGCCCTACCTTTAGAAGCAGATCAATTTCCGTTAGTTATGCTGCTGGCTGGATATTCAATTAAAGAACACCCAGTAGATTCCGCTAATTTAGCTATCTTGCTTGATTCAATTCGCCGTGGTCAAGGGTTAGACATGCGCCTTGGCGGCCCTATTGATGCTCGCATTGAAGTTTACACTAGCGTTAATCAAATGCTAGCAGGGGTTATTGTTTACCCAGCCCAAGGTAAGGGTAAAAACTTAAATCGAGAAATGCTAAACACAGCACTTAAACAAGCCAAGGTTGTGCGTGGCCTATTAGATGAAAGCTTAGCTGAACTAACCGACCCAGCCACTCAAAAAAAGTTACGTGAATCGGGCGACCCTATTTGTATGTTGGTGGCTTATGGTGAATCGGCCTATAACGGCCAAGATGCTTGGTTAGAAACACTACTTAACGAAATAGCAGATCGTCGCCCGTTAATGGATGACGATGGTCATATCGACTTTTTAGAATTGGGCGACTTTCCCCACGTTAATGCCGACCAAGCCTTAGTTCGCCGCCACCCACCCACTAACGGCAAGTCGGGTTGGACAGTTACCGGCAAAACAATTAACGGTCGTAATGGTAAAGACCTTAGCTTAAAAGCTAGTAACGACACAGTTAAACTTGCACCAGGCGATAATGATCTACTGCTTTCAGCCGTTGCTGGTATGCCTGTTGTGCATGAAAAAGGTGCTCATATCGAGCAAATCTTAAAAGTTGAAGAAGTAGGTTTAAAAACAGGGCATATTCGTTTTGATGGCAGCGTACACATTAAAGGCAACGTTAACCCTGGTATGAAAGTTGAAGTTTCTGGTGATGTAAAAGTTGGTGGCATAGTTGAAGCAGCCTACATTAAAGCCGGTGGCATGATTGAAGTGGGCGGCGGCATTATTGGTCGCAAACGCTCAGAGCAAGAAATAAAAAGCGATGATAAAACCAAAGTTGATGATGCTTATATTGAAGCAGGCAGCATAGTTAAAGCCCGTTTTATTCAAGAAGCCAGAGTTATTGCTGGGCAGGAAGTGGTTGTTCAAAAACAAATAATGCACTCTAAAGTAAAAGCAGGCATCAAGGTTCACCTGCCGGGCAGAGGTGCCATTATTGGCGGTATTACCGAAGCCAAACAACTAATAGACATTGCCGTTAGCGGCGCACCTGCCAACGTTACTACCCAATTACTTGTAGGCAATACTGCTGAATTAAGATCAAAAATTACCAGCATCAATAACCAACTCAAACAGCTAGAAATTCAAAAACAACAATTAATGGATTTAGTAGCAAAAATAAAGCAAGCACGTAAAGCCATTACTGAAGAAAAAAAGCAGCAAATTTTAACAGCACGAGACACTTTAAAAACTAAAGAAGACGCAGCTTATGATGAGCTAAAAAGCCTTGAAGAGCAGTTAGCTGAAGTGCAAACTGCCCGAGTACAAATACGTAAAACTTGCCACCCTGGCACGCAAATAGACATTGACCTAGGCAACTTCTCACCTCGTAATGATTTAGGCAAGGTTACCTTCTTCTTACGTGATGGCGAAGTGAATATGCGCTAGTTCAATTAACACAATCAAATTAACTCAGCAAGCAACTGCCAGTTAATAGCGCCCTTACCCTGTTTGTCTAACCACGCATTGGCTTTTGAAAAATGTTGGCACTCAAAAAAACCACGGTAGGCAGACAAGGGCGAAGGGTGAGGTGCTGTTAATACTAGGTGCTTATTAGCATCAACAAACGCCGCTTTTTTCTGGGCATAACTGCCCCACAGCATAAATACCACGCCGCTGGTGTGCTCATTCACTACTTGAATTACTTGATCGGTAAACCTTTCCCAGCCTTTGCCCTGATGCGAATTAGCACTAGCCGCTTCAACGGTTAATACTGCGTTTAACAACAACACTCCCTGCTCTGCCCAAGGTAGCAAACAACCTTGGTTTGGTTGCGTTATTCCTAAATCTTGTGCTTGCGCTTTGTAAATGTTTTGCAGCGAAGGCGGTGTTTTAACCCCTGATAAAACAGAAAAGCTTAGGCCGTGTGCCTGATTAGCACCGTGATACGGGTCTTGCCCTAGCACCACAACTTTTACTTTAGCCAAGGGCGTTTGCACAAAAGCATTAAACCAATGGCTTGAATGCGGGTAAATCACCTTGCCTGCGGCTTTTTCTTGCTGTAAAAAAGCTTTTAATTGCAGCATATAAGGCTGCTGAAACTCAGCGCCTAAATACTGCATCCAATCAGCCGGCAGGGGTTGTTTTAAAATATTAGATTCCACGCGCTGCCATCACTCTTTCTACCGTATCAACAATAACTTGGGTTTGTGGGTCTATTTCTAAGTTCACCTTAGTTCCTTCGGGCATAGTGCCAAAGGTGGTAGCACGGCGAGTTTCAGGAATTAAATACACACTAAAGCGATTCTCTTCGACTTCACCCACCGTTAGGCTACAGCCATTCAAGCCTATGTAGCCTTTAGCAAAAATATACTTCATCCACTTTTCTGGCACAGTAAATTCTAAGCGTAGGTTTTCTTCATCTAGCTCTTGGAAAGCGGTTAAGGCAACTTGGTCGATAACATGGCCAGACATTAAATGGCCGCCAATTTCATCTTGAAAACGCGCCGCGCGTTCAAAGTTAACTAAATCACCTTCTTTTAAAGCGCCTAAATTGGTTAAACGCAGGGTTTCTATCATGGCATCAAAATAAACGGCTTGGTCATCCCAACGAACAATGGTTAAACAAACGCCATTGATTGCCACGCTAGCACCCACCTGCATACCTTCCCTAGCAGCAGGTGGTAGCTGTACACCGAAGGTGCTGAGGTTAGTTTTTTGTTCTAGGTGCTGTAACTTGGCTATACCCTGCACAATTCCGGTGAACATAGTTTAATTACCCTTTAGCAGCGAGTAGATCGGCAGTTAATAGTGGTAAGCGGTCTGAACCAAAGTACATCTGATCTTTCCAGAATAAAATGGGCGCACCAAAACCACCGCGTTCAATTAGCTCATCAGTAAAGCCTTTTAAAGCGGCCTTGGCTTCGTCTGTTGCGCCTAGGTCGGCCACTGCTTTACCTAAAATTTCTTCAGCCACTGCTACAGGTGAAACATCACGGCCTTCACACCAGTAGGCTTGGTATAATGCGCGGGTTAAATCGCCTCTTTGCTCAGCTGGTGAAGCTGCCAAAGCCGCTTGCACTAAACGTGTGTCGGTAGGAAAAACTTCTGGCTTTTGGTATTCAACTTTAAAATACTTAGCCAAGCGCGGCAGATCTTGCGAAAACATGTGGTTAATTTTAGGCATATTCGATAAGGGTGCAGCATTGCCTAGTTGCTTAAACAAGCCACCCAAAGAAATGGGCTTCCAGGTTACTTTAGCACCGGTTTCTGCTTCAAGTTTAGCCACCTGCGTTGCCACTAAAAAACTGTAAGGGCTAACGACATCGTAATAAAAATCAACTTGTTCGCTCATTGTTTACTCCACTAAAATAAATAAAATACCGGCTTATACATCCGGCTGGTCACCCGTTAATAACACATGCGCTTCTAACAAGGCGCGCACTTGGTCTTCAGCTCGGTCAGGGTCTAAACCGTGCAGCTGTAAGCTATCTTGATAAACATCTAACCATTCATCGGCATCAGCACACAAGCTACTAGCCTCACCTAGTTCAAAGCCAATTTCCTGCTCTGCTGAAGCAAATAACTTCAATAACCAACCTTCTTGCGGGTGTATTAAGGTTACGTAATATACATCATCTAGCTGATCATAGAGTAATTCCCTTACCACTTCAGCCGCAGAATAGGCTTCTAGGCTTAAATCTAAGTCTCTGACACCTGCCAAAGCCGTGTCTTCTTCTAACCATAATTCATCTGGCTGAATAAGTGCCTGTTTAATACTACCATCAGGTAAAGACCAAGCGATGCTAACCGGAAAACTGCCTTCTTCTGAAGCCGCGGCTTCGATTGCCATAAAACTGGGTAAACTCATGGTTGTTTTTGCTCTGGCTGTTTTTGCTCTGGCTGGCTTTCTGGTATCAGCAGCGCAGCAGGCAGGTTAAATAAACGTTGGGCATTGGCACTAGTGAACTTGGCAACTTCTTGCGCTGGTAGTTGATAAAGTTCGGCCACCTTTTGTAAAACCCAAGGTAAATAAGCTGGTTCATTGCGGTGTTTTTTGGGCTTAGGTTTTAAATTACGAGGCAAAAGCCAAGGTGAATCCGTTTCTATTAATAGTCTGCTGGTAGGAATGGAAGGCAATAAAGGCCAAAGGTGTGTACCTCGGCGTTCATCACAAACCCAGCCAGTTATGCCTATATAAAGGTCTAAATCTAAATAGCCAAACAAGGTCTTTTTTTCGCCTGTGAAACAATGCACCACCGCGCCATTAATTGAATCTCGCCAAGTGTGCAGCATTTCAAGCATTCTAACGCCAGCATCGCGTTCATGGATAAACAAAGGCTTGCCAGTTTCAGCGGCCAAACCTAACTGCTCTTCAAAGGCTTTTTGCTGCTGCGCTGGTGTTGAAAAATTTCGGTTAAAATCTAAGCCTGTTTCGCCCACAGCAACACAGGCCGTTTCTGCTAACAAGCCACGCAAAGCGGTAGCCGTATTTTTATTCCAACTTGAAGCTTGGTGTGGATGCACACCGGCAGTGGAACATAAAAGGTGGGGGTGTTGGTTGGCTAGGGCTAAGGATTGTTCGGAAATAGACAGGTCGGTGCCGGTTAATAACATGCCCGTAACCCCTGCTAATTGGGCGCGTTGTAAAACTTCGTCTAGGTCTTGTTCAAAAGCCTTATCAAAAAAATTTACGCCTATATCCACTAGTGGAAAAA